>CASEMM010000036.1 GCA_949289095.1 uncultured Eubacteriales bacterium
AGACGAAATCGTCGACTTCACCCCCAGCGAAGAACGCAGAAAGGCATTCGAAGAAGCGAGAGCGGAAAAAGCCCGCAGAAAAGCGCAGAAAGAAGCCGAACGCAAAGCGGAAGAGGAAGCAAGAGCACGTCTCGAAGAAGAGCGCAGAGAAGCCACCCGCCGCTATAACAAGTGGGACGACTTCGAAGACTGATAACATTGCCGCAAAAGAGCGGAGAGTCCGGACTCTCCGCTCTTTTCATATATGCGATATATCTATCTATAAAAGACTTATACGGGAACAGACACTGCCGCCGAAAGGAAAGCATAAGTTCGTGTGAGGATATTCGGCAAAGCGCCGCGCATAATGCCGACGTTGACGACAGTCGCGCCATGCGGCATATCGTCAGTGACGGCGTATCGGGTACGCGCAGTTCTCACGCCGCCGTGCATAACGGTTCCATGTCTTACGGTAAAATCCGCCCGGACAATGCCGGGGCGGTCAGAAACATTTATCTGAACGGCGTGCCACTCAGATACCCGTCAAATCAACATGCCGTCAAGCCGGACAGCCAAAACGCGGACGCCGCGCTGCGGCCGAATATTCCGGCACGCCGCCGCATCGATTATTTGTCCAGGTCGGCAAATCTCCCGATGACTGTTTTGCATTCGGAAAACAAAGTGTCTGTATCTGCGCCGTGTTTACTTGCCAGAAGCGCCTCCGCCACATGTTTTTCGAGCGCGGTGCGCGCAAAGCTGTGCAATGCGGACTTGACCGCGTTTACCTGAATTATCAGCTCCTCGCTGCCGATGCCGTCGTCCAGCATGCGTTCTATTGCTTTGAGCTGTCCCATGAGTTTGTTAAGTCTGTTTTTGAGTATCTTTATGTCCGTGGGATCGTAAGGCTTATTCATAACTTATCTCCTCCGTGCAATTTCATACATTATACCGTATATGGTATGATTTGTCAAGAACACGGGCGGAAAAAATCACGCGCCCGTATATCCGCCCCCCACTTCGATGGTCTGACCCGTGATATACGCCGCCCTGTCGCCCGCAAGAAAGAAAACTACCCCGGCAACGTCCTCGGGCGTTCCCAGTCTGCCGAGCGGAACGGCGGCGCGCATATCTCTTAGTTCGCTATCCGTAAAACGCGAAAGCATGTCCGTTTCTATTACGCCCGGGGCGACGGCATTGACGCGCACTCCGCACGGAGCCAGCTCTTTCGCCATTGCGCGCGTAAAGCCTGTAACGCCTGCCTTTGCTGCCGAATATACCGATTCCGCACTCGCCCCGCGCAATCCCCATACGGACGATATATTGACAATACTGCCGGAACGGGAAAAAGCGAAATCGTCGTAAAACGCTTTGGTTGCAAATATCGCGGAAAGCAGATCGTCACCAACGGTACGCATTATATCGTCTTCGGAAAAGTCCGCAAGCAGACCGTATTCTCCGCTGCCCGCATTATTCACGAGTATATCCGCTCTGCCGAACGCGCGGCATGCGGTTTCATGCAAAGTCTGTGCGCCGCTCATCGCGGATAAATCCGCGCACACCGCAACGGCCTGTCCGCCGCCCGACGCAATCTCTTCCGCAAGCGCTTCGGCCTTATCCGAACTGTGCCTGAATCCTATTACGACGGCATAACCGCGTGCGGCAAAAAGGCGCACCGTTGCCGCGCCTATGCCTCTTGCACCCCCCGTAACGACAACAGTACCCTTACGCATAATTATCCGGAAGGTCGTTTTCAAACAAAATAACGCACCCGCCGTCAAGAGCCGTAAGATATTTTTTTGCCGCTTCGAGCGACGCGGCCATCCTGATCGAATCCTCGCTCATCCCGGCCTCGGTCGCGCCCGCTTTTATCGTCTTTGCCCGGCTTCCTACGAGTATGGCGACGTCGCAATATTTCGCTATATTTCTGCCGAGATTTTTATTCGCGTCGTTTTCAAGCCCGCCGAGTTCCACCATTCCGGGAGTAACTATTACTTTTTTTCCGGGGAAATAACTTAACACTTCGAGCGCGTTTTCCGCACCTCCGGGATTGGAATTATACGAATCGTCTATTATCACTCTGTCGCCGGCATGTATGACTTCGAGCCGATGTTCGACCGGAGCGAGTTTTTCACAGGCTCTGGCGCATTCGTCGAGGGCTACGCCCATGTCCGTCGCTATCGCAATGCACGAACATATGAGCGCGGAGATATGTCTGCCGAGAAGCGGAGTAATCACGCACGCGCATTCGTTTCCTTTTGTGACGCGGAAACGCGTACCGTCGGGAGAAAAACTCACGTCCGAAAAACGTATGTCGCAGTCTGCCCCGTCGCCGGTCCGTATCATTCTGCCTTTACGACGCGCGGAAAGCGCGCGTGCGCCGTCGTCTGCGCAATTAAAAACGGCGAGTCCGTCTTCGCCGACGGCTTCTACCAACTCGTATTTCGTGTCAGCGATCGCTTCGAGCGATCCGAAAGTTTCAAAATGCTGACAGCCGACGCCCGTAATGAGCGCATAGTCCGGCTCAGCCACGCGACATATCTCAGCAATATCCCCTTTCCTGCGCGCGCCCATTTCGGCAAGCAACACGCCGTCGCCGTCTTCGAGCACGTCGTTTATCGTGCGGCATAAGCCGAGCGGAGTGTTATAACTTTTCGGCGTAGCGCAGACGCGGCAGCTGCCGGACAACATAACGGCAAGTATGTTCTTCGCGGTCGTTTTACCGTAACTGCCCGTTATTCCGACCACTTTTAGTCCGTCCGCTTTGAGCTTTTTCATTTCTTCCGACGCATCCCGCATGAACGAACGCGCTGAAGCGCGCTCGAACGGATAAGTGCAGAAATAAGATATTGCCGCCGACAGAGGAACGAGCACCGGCAAAACGGCATAACCGCACTCATACAGCGGCGTAAATTCGCACAGAGCCCACCCGCCCACGGAAAACGCAAGACATACTACGGTCTGAGTGAGCAGAAGTCTGCGCATTCTCGGCGTAATCGCAAGAGGCACTTTCGCCTTCTTCGCATGCGATACGGCAATGAATATGATGCCGAAAGCGATATAAAAGATAAAAGAAAAATAATGCGCGCCTGCTTCCCAGTTCCACGGAAAACAAAACCTGAACAGCAGCATAAAAGCCGCCGTCATCAGCGAATACGTGAAATAGCGCAGCACGTAATCGAAATGCGACGCTCTGAGCCAGCTGAGCACGCCTCTGAACCGATAGGACGACAGCTGATACATATGCAGCATCTTCACGCTCGTAAGCGTCAGCAGCACGCACGAAACAAATATGAATATCACATCGAGAGCCGTATCCATTTTTCCACGCGCTCCGCAAGAGCGGTCACAAACGTAAAGTGATCCTCCGCGTAAGCGAAATGTCCTCCTTTCAGCCGGATTATTTCCGAGCCGCGAACGCGCCGTTTTATCCGGCGGCACATATACATGGGCGTTTCCCTGTCGCAGTCGCCCCAAAACAGCGCCGTCGGACAGGTTATGTTTCGCAGTCTGTCAGTCAGATCGAGCGAGACAATGCGCGAGAATATTCCGCGCATGCGTTCGGGAAGAGCAAGCCAATCCGGCGAATAGTACCGGGAAACGTCCCTGCCTTTCCGCTTGTCGCGCGCGAATTTCATTCTTTTTATACGGTACGAAAGCCCTCGTCTCGGCTTTACTCCCGCCGCCCCGGTAAGCGCAAGCGCGACGACGCGCCGCTTATCTTCACCCGAAGCTATATCGAGCGCGACTCTCGCTCCGAAACTGTGCGCAACGAATACAGCGCTTTCGGCGCCGAACGCATCCAATACAGACAGAGTCAGCCGAGAATAGTCGCAGAGTGCCCAATCGCGCGGCGGCATATCCGAACCGCCGAACGGCGGAAAGGAAAACCGCAGACAGGCATATCCGCGAAGCGCGAAATACTCCGACGCCCCGGCGAAAGACCGTACGTCCCCGCCCCAGCCGTGCAGAAACACAAGCGGCGTTCCGGCTCCGATTCCCGGTGAATATTCGACCCGTATACCGAGTCCGTTCACATTTATTGCGATACCGTCCTCCGCGTCATTACTATTGCCGACGCATCGCCGTAATACCCCTTGCGGACGCCCTCGGCAATAAAACCGCATGCCCCGTAAAGCGCTATCGCGGGAGCGTTGTTTTCGTTTACTTCGAGATACGCATACCCCGCGCCGGCAAGAGCCGCTTCGAGAAGCGCTCTGCCAATCCCCCTGTTTCTCACATTCTCATCCACCGCGACGGACGCGATGCAACGCTCGTCGAGTACGTTTTCCGCTATCACATAACCGCGCACTTCTCCGTCATCCCAGACATAAATATCCGTATATTCGGATGCAAACGAACTGCGAATCTGTTCGCTCGTCCATATCGGAACAACGTATCTGCGCATTATGCGCGTCACGGCGTCCATATCGGACTCAATCGCCCGTCTTACCATTTTTCTTATCGAGATCGCGCTCTGCCTGCGGTTTGCGTATATACAGCGGCTGCAACATATCCGCGTCTCGTGTCTCCGAAGCATGAGCTTCCACCGCCGCCGCAAACGCATTGCGGAAATCCGACGGACAGACGGCGTTTATGCCGACCGCGGTGCGGCTGTCCGCCACCAGCGCATACGGCTCGTCTATTTCCGACAGAAACTCCGCAAGTTCATCCGAAGAAAGAGCTTTCGGAGAAAGCAGTTCACGCATTTTTCCGTCGTATACTGCGATATAACGCATACCGTTTGACGCGTCGCATACAGCCACGGTCGGATCCTCTCCGTTAGTTGTATATGCAAGGAGTTCGAGCGCCGTCACTCCAACTGCGGGTTTTCCGCAGACATATGCAAGCGCTTTTACCGTCGCCATGCCTATTCTTATGCCGGTGAACGACCCCGGACCGGTCACGCATGCGAAAAAGTCCATGTCCGACGGCTTTGCTCCCGCTTCGCGGAGAAGCCTGTCCACTTCGGGCATAAGACGAACGGACGCCGCCGTAAAATCGGAACATTGATAATATCCGTATCTGTCGCCGAGGCGTACAAGCACTTTGAGCGACTCTGAAGCCGTGTCTACCGCGAGATAATTCATAATTCTATGTGTCTGACTCCGTCTTTGCGGCTGTAACGGTACAGCACTATCTTCGAACCTATGCGGCACACCGCTTCGGCGCGCAGTTTCATTTCGAGCAGACGCATAAGATCGTCCGCGTCGTAATCACAGTTTTTGAGTACGGAAATCTTGATCAGTTCGCGCGCGGTCAGCGCAGCGTCCAGACCTTCGATCATATTGTCAGAAACCGCACCTTTGCCTATACTGAATATAGCAGGCTCGGAGGACGCGAGACTTCTGAGTTTTGCTCTCTGTTTACTCGTCAGCATTTCTTTACCGTTATTTCCCTTTCACCGTCGCCCGTGCGCACGATACCGACTTCTATGCGGCGGACGGGCAGTACGCTCTCTATCTTCGACGGCCACTCGATAAGGCATACGGTGCGCGCGTCTCCGAATTGCTCGTTAAGTCCGCATGCTTCCGCTTCCTCTCCGTTTTTAAGACGGTAAGCGTCGATGTGCACGAGACGGAGCTTATCTCCGGCATATTCGCATGAGAGCGTGAACGTCGGACTCTTGACTTCCTCTTTCACGCCCAAAGCCTCGGCAACGCCCTTTGCAAATACCGTTTTTCCGGCTCCGAGCTCCCCGTCGAGGAGCACTACTTCGCCACCGGCAAATCCTGCGGCAAGCTCGCGTGCAAACGCTTTGGTTTCCTCTTCGCTTCGGGTGATCGTCTTTTGCATGTTTATATTATACACTTCTTTGCCGCGATTTGCAACCGATTTACCGATATTATCCGCGCTGTCCGACTCCGCGTCCGCGGTTTTCTTTTTTCTGTCACGGAACAGCCACTTCATGGCTCCGGAAAGCCGTTTGTAAAGCAACAGCGTCACTATGCTGACGGAGACGCCTTTTATCGCGTTGAACGCGATTATAAACGGCCAGCCGACGGCATACAGAGCATCGACGGCGGCTCCGTCCATGCCGAAAGCCAGACCGTATGCGGGAAATGTGACAAACTTGTTGACGACGAGTCCCGCCGCTATCTGCAGCACGCACGCTATCGCCATGCCTAAAATCACCGACTTTATTCCCTTGCGGAATTTATACAGTACGGAAGGCACTATAAAGAAACAGAACGTTATGAGGAAATTCGCAAGTTCCCCGACGCCGAACGTCAGCGACGTGAATACGGACAGCGCCTGTTTGACCGCCTCTATTATCGTCGCGCTCACCGGTCCGAGCATATATGCCGCAAGCAGCGTCGTCACGTTTGAAAAGTCCAGTTTGAGAAAAGGCACCGGCGAACTCGGAAAGAGCGGAAAACTGAGCAGACTTATCGCATAACCGAGCGCCGCGAGCACGGCAAACGTAACCACGCGCTGCGCGGTAAAATATCTCCGAACATCGATCTTCTTTTTTTTCGCGGCAAGACCGTCCGCGTTTCGTCCTGTATTTTCCATAATAAAACCGCCTCCTTGAATTGCAAGGGGCGGTCTGTGCCAAAGGCAAAAGAAAAACGCTTTATATCTTCCGGACTGTACCGTCGGTCGGGGAATTTCACCCCATCGGGCCTTTCGGCTTCGCGGACTGTTACCGCCGGTGGGGAATTTCGCCCCGCCCCTAAAGCTGTTTGCCCTATTATATTATTACGCCGCGCACGTTTTGTCAAACGATTGAGCACGGTCCGGCGGTTTTTTCCGCATGTTTTTTATAAAGCCCCGTGGTTTTGAACACAAGCGGCGCACCGAGAATGAGCCATACGCTCATAAGGAAGAAACGCAGAAACGCGGTCACCCACACCGTCACTCCCGCAAACGCGGAAAGTTCGAACGGCAGATACAAAAGCATCGCGCCGGCTGCGCCGAGGACGTATTTGAGTATATTCTGTACGATGCTCGCCTTCACTTCCCATCTGACAAACCGCTTTTCAATAAAGTAACATATATACGCGCCCGTCATCACGCCGGTGAGCGTGAGCGCCGTATCCTGAAAATCGGGATCGGCGAAAATACCGATGAACACGGATGCAATAACGGCTGCGGGCGCAAGCACGAACGCAAGGTATTCCTCCCTGTCCTTCAAGAACCCGTAAAGCCAGCCGAACAGCAGTACGATCACGATACCGAACGCAGCGCCCGCCAACACGTCAGTCGGATAGTGCTGACCGAGATACATCCGTGAAAACATGACGAGAAGCACGACCGCTATGCCTACGGGAATCGTTACCTTGCGCGCTTTTGGAAATTCGCGCATAAAGAGAACCGCAAGCGTGGTCACGCTGTTCGTGTGCCCGCTCGGAAAACAATAATCCGTGCTCTGATCTCCTACCGAAACCACTTTGTCGAGAGCGGCGTCGAACGGGCGCGCACGTCTTACGAGAGCTTTTACTCCGGCGACGATCGCAGCGCTGACGAAATATATATTCATCATCTTGAAACCCTCGCGTTTGTCAAAGCACCAGAACACGAGCATTATGACGGCGATGACGAATATTTCTTCGCCGAGAAGCGACACACCTTTCCAGAATGCGTCTGAAAATCCGTTACGCGTCGATTGCAGAGCGTGAAGAAATCCTACTTCCCAATCCATTAGTTTTCACCGTAACGTTCGCAGTTTGCATCATCCGCCCACAAACGTTCAAGACGGTAATACTCACGGGTTTCCTCGTGAAAAACGTGCAGGATAACGCTGCCGTAATCCATTACTATCCATTTCGTTTCGTTCATGCCGTCTCTCCGAACCGGCTCGATTCCGGCTTTCGAAAGTTTTTCTTCCACGTTGTCGCACAGCGACTTGACCGCGGTCGTGGATCTGCCGCTCGCTATCACAAAATAATCGGCAAGCACCGACTTTGCCGAGATATCTATTATTACTATATCTCTGCCCTTTTTTTCGTCAAGCACTGCGGCTATCTTATACGCAAGCTCATGAGCCTGCTCTTTCGTCATCGTTTTCATTTTTTCTCCTTGTAATATTCGTACGCTTCGAGCGTCGCGGGATACAGCCCGTCCTTTCCGACATGCCTGACGGAATTTCCGAGAGCTGCCCGCAGTCCGTCGTCTATGCTCTTTTCCGTCGCTTTCCGCAGCCTGTCCACGCCCGGAAAATCGCGCAGCGGTTCTATATAATCGGCAAGATATACTATCTTTTCCATGGGCGTCATATCCGGCTTACCCGTAGTATGCCACCTCACCGCTTCGGTTACTTCTTCGTCCGTTATTCCGAGAAGCTGGCGCATGATCTCCGCGCCTATCTCGGCATGGCGGACGGGAAGAGGCATCCCGTCTATCCTGCCGTCAAACTTCACGCCCGTTTTTTCCGCTTCCTCTTTCGTAACGTATTTGCCTATGTCGTGCAGAAGAAGAGCGGTTGCCGCCCGATGCGGATCGACGCACGCGCGTTTTGCTAACGTCACTCCGCACAACGCGGTTGAAAAAGAATGCTCTATGCGCGATTTTTTCATACCGAAACGCGCGTACAGTTCGTTCACATAACAATAATCGCGATAAAGTTTCCCTGTCACGACATATTCGGCAACGGGTTTCGTGAGAAACATATCCGGTCTGCCCATTGCCACGGATATGCGCACTTCGGACGAAGATCCCTCTTCGCCGGAGAAGTCCGCCGCGACATAATCGAATCCGAGCGATTTTATCTTGCGGACAATCTCGGACGTAAGCGGAAAATGCGGGCGCGGAACTATATACAGCTTCGCATTTTCAGCCATGTAGTCCGTACGTTTCCACCGTTCGAGTTCCAGCGCCATCTCGCTTCCGATACAAAGATACGGTTTAATGCCGGGAAATCTTTCACGGAAATACCCGAGAGTGATATAGGTATAATCGCATCCTTCACGATCAAGCTCGAAAGTATCGATGCCGACATTCTGCAGTCCCTCCGTTATCATGCCGAGCATGGCAAGCCTGTCAGCCGCGGACGCTCCCGTCCCGTTTTTGAACGGCGACGCTTTGCACGGAACTACGTATACCGAAGAAAATCTCGCGGACAGCTCGCGCAGCAGCGCCGCATGCGCTTTTGTGGGAGGATCGAACGAACCGCCGTATATAACGTAAACTTCACTCAATGTATTCGAACTCCGTATCCAGCATACGAACCGTATCGCCCGTTTTTACGCCTGCTTTTCTGAGCGCCTTATCTATTCCGCGCTCGCGCAGCTGACGCTGAAAATACTGCATGCTGTCGTAACTGTCCGTCACTACGCCGCGGGCAAGTTCGTCTATAAGTCCGCCGAACACCTCGTATTCGCCGTCGCCCGTCTTAACAACGTCGAAACTCGTCTTATCCGGTTTTTCGAATACGAACGGTTCGTATTCGAGCGGTTTCGGAGGAGGCAGTTTCGACAGTTCCGCATACATGGTCTTTATCAGTTCTTCCGTTCCGCCGTGCGTCGCGGCGCTGAGTATGAGCGGTTTTTTACCCGAAAGTTCCGCGATCCTGTCGCACACGGAAAAGTCGGTCATAATATCCGCTTTATTGATCACTACTATTTCCGGTTTTTCCTCAAGCGAAGCGCCGTATCCGGCAAGCTCGCGGCGTATGGACTTATAGTCCTCCGCGGGATCTCTTCCTTCGCTGCCGCTGCCGTCGATGACATGAACGAGCAGCCTGGTGCGCTCGATATGACGGAGAAAATCATGTCCCAGTCCCGCACCCTCCGCAGCTCCGTCTATAAGCCCCGGGATGTCCGCAACGGAAAACGAATCGTCATATATGCTCACCGTTCCGAGATTCGGTGAAAGCGTAGTGAAATGATAATTGGCTATTTTCGGACGGGCGGACGAAATTACCGAAAGTATCGTGGATTTGCCCACATTCGGATAGCCTATCAATCCGACGTCGGCTATCGTTTTAAGTTCGAGCAGCACGGCGTATTCGCGCGTCTGCTCTCCCGCCTGTGAAAAATGAGGCGCCTGACGGCGCGAATTGCGGAAAAACGCATTGCCTTTGCCGCCTCTGCCGCCATCGGCGACATACACGATCTCTCCGTCGGTAAACATATCCGCCATTATTCCGCCGGACTCCGCATATCTGACGACCGTTCCGACAGGTACGTCTATTATAAGATCCCTGCCTTTTTTACCGGCGCTGTAACGCGACTTGCCGTTTTCGCCGTTTTCGGCACGGAAATGTTTTGCAAACTTAAAGTCCGCAAGCGTGTTTTTGTTTGACACGGCACGAAACGCCACTCTGCCGCCCTCACCGCCGTTGCCGCCGTCGGGTCCGCCGTTGTTGACGTATTTTTCCGTGTAGAACGACATGCATCCGTTGCCGCCGTTACCGGCTTTGATATAAATTTTCGCAGTATCCGCAAACATTATTTCTTCCTTATGTATTCGCAATATTCCGTTACACCGCACTTATCGCATTCGGGATTCCTGCTATGACAGACATATCTCCCGTGAAAAATAAGCAGATGATGCGCCTTTGAACGTAAATCCTCGTCTATTTCATTCATAAGATCTCTTTCCACGCCCTCAGGCGTCGGCTTGTCGGAAAGTCCGAGTCTGTGCGCGAGACGGAACACATGCGTATCCACGGCGATCGCCGATTCACCGAACGCGACGCTCAGCATGACGTTCGCCGTCTTCCTCCCCACGCCGCGAAGAGTAAGCAATTCCTCCATCGTACGCGGAACGTTTCCGCCGAAACGCTCGATTATATCCGTCGACGCAGAAATTATGCTGCGGGCTTTCGAACGGAAAAATCCGCACGGACGTATAAGTTCCTCCAGTTTTTCCTGAGACACCGCGGCAAAATCAAACGGTGTTTTAAGCTGCCCGAACAATTCTTTCGTCACGAGATTTACACGCTTATCGGTGCATTGCGCCGAAAGTATGACCGCTACGAGCAACTGAAAATCAGACCCGTAATTCAATTCGCAATGCGCGTCCGGATGCTCGAGTCCGAGCTGTTTCATAATATTGTCGGCACGTTCGCTCAATACTTCCTCCGCCTGTTTTATCCGTAAAATTATACCACATGCGTGAAGGATTTGTAAAGCGTATTCAAAATATTCGGGCGTACTTTCCCCCGCTCGCGGAATATGCTCCGCGGAGCGACGGAAAAAGCCGTGCGGAACGCGTAAAAAAAGCGAAACCGGCTCCGTCCGTGGAAACCGCGAGAGCGCAACTGCCGCTCCCGCCGAGGCCTGCGGGCGCAGAAACTACGGATGCGCGGTACGCGGACGCGCGCAGCATATTAGCCGAACGCAACGCCTGCGAACGGGCGCCGAATATCAACAGTATTTCCATATCTCCTCCGTCAGGGGTTCTCTTTGGCGTGCGTCGCTCATAGACTGAAACGACGGCTGTTACATTATATGCAGCCGGACGGAGGATGGCAAATGATATACCTCGACAATGCCGCAACAACTTATTTCAAACCGACGTCCGTCATAAACGCCGTGGGAACGGCATTAAAGTACCTCTCGGCAAATCCCGGACGATCGTCGCACTCGCTTGCCGTCAAAGCAGGAATGATGATAGAAGATACACGAGAATCGGCAGCTAAAATGTTTGGTACTACGCCTGACAAAGTAGTATTTACGCTCAATTGCACAGACTCTCTGAACGCCGCTATCTTCGGTACGGCAAAAAAAGGCGGACATATAATAACCACGGTGCTCGAACACAACAGCGTTCTCCGCCCGCTCATAAGGCTCAAGGAGCTCGGCGTCATCGATTATACCGCACTGTCCCCGCTCATGGGCGGGTTTGTATCCGCGGAACAGATAGCGTCGGCGCTGCGTCCGAACACATACATGATAATAGTCGATCACGTCAGCAACGTAACGGGCGCACCGCAGCCGATAGCAGACATAGGATATCTGGCAGAAAAATACGGACTGCTGTTTCTTGTCGACGGAGCGCAAAGCGCAGGTTACACAAGCGTCAATATGGAGCGCGACAAAATCAACTTGCTTGCGATAGCTCCGCATAAAGGACTGCATGCGCCGCAGGGCGTCGGAATACTGCTAATGCGCAAAGCGGAAGTACGGCCGTTCAGATACGGCGGCACAGGTACGGAAAGCGCAAAACCGCAACCGTCGGAGCCTCCCGAAGCTCTCGAAAGCGGGACGCTCCCCACCCCCGCCATAGCGGGACTGAATGCGGCTCTTAAATATACGGCGGAGAACGGCGACGCAAACCGCAAACGGCTGAACGGTCTGTTTTATTACACCATAGGCGAATTGTCAAAAATCAACGGAGTACGGCTGTATACGAGAAAAGAATACGGCGGTCCGATCATTGCGTTTACCGTGCGCGGAATGACAAGCGCCGAAGCCGGCAATATCCTTGCAGACGAATACGATATCTGCGTACGTTCAGGTCTGCACTGCGCGCCGCTCGCACACAAGCATTACGGCACGCTTAAAGACGGCATGATACGCGCCGCCGTCGGAATAGAAAACACAGCAGACGAAATCAATTTCTTTCTGCAGGCAGTGTCAGAACTTGCGCGTTAACCGCTGTCTGTCTTCGAATAATCCTTACGGAAATCGACCGCTGCCGTCAATCATCCGATATGACGTACGGCATAAGGCATCGCGCTCCGCATGTACTCCGCGGATAAATCCTGCGGATCGGCAATTACGCCGCCCGCATTACCCGGCGAAACGGCAAAAAAATACGAAAGGGACTTTTTCTCCAGGTATACGGACACTGCGTGCAAAATACGAAAACGCGAGAGCCGGCGGCGCGGCTATTCGGACCCGCCGTTCTCATCCGTATCGTTTTCCCGCGATCCGACGCAAAGCAGTCCGGAACCTACGGAATCTATACTCCCCTGCATACGGGACGCGCTGTTTTTCAGTTCCTCTTTCACCCTGTCAGGAGTATAAGTCGGGTGATCGGAAAGAAGCCGGACGCATGCTCCGGCGACGAGCGGAGCAGCTATGGAAGTGCCGGTAAACGGAGCATAATCACGCCCGTAAGCGCAGACGATATCCTCGGCGGGCGCGAGAAGATCGGGCTTTGCAAGCCCGTTGCAAGGACCTCTCGAAGAAAATTCCGAAACGGCGGGAGTACCGCCGCGCGTATCCGCGCCGCCTACGGTTATCGCGTACGGACTTATTCCCGGCGACATCACCGTGCCGGGATCGGGACCGCCGTTGCCGGCGCTGACAACGACCGTAAGTCCGACCGAATGCAGCGCGCGCACTCCGGCGGCAAGCGGATCTCCGCGTTTTTTAGGCGGCGTGCCGAAAGACATGCACACGACGCGTATGCCGTATTTTGCGGCATTGTCCCATATCCATTGCATCGCCTGCAAAATATCCGCAGTGCTGCCCTCTCCCGATGAATCGAGAGCTTTGACGGCAACTATGCCGGCGCCGGACGCTACGCCGCAATATCTGCCGCAGGAAAGCAATCCGCTTCCGGCAAGAGCGCTCGTCACGGCAGTGCCGTGGCCGTTATCGTCATACGGATCTTTTCTTCCGTTTATAACATCGGCAAACGCTATAATACGATTCGGTATCAGGAAATCTATATGAGGTTCTATACCGGTATCAATGACGGCTGCCGTAATTCCCGCACCGGCAAACGGTTCTATCGGAACGGCGGGGCAACGTATCGCGGAGCGCGCTTTATCAAGCACCGCGGATACCTTAGTCACCCTGACTGCAGACGCGGCATAACCGCCGAGTTCCGACGCATCGCCCTCAAAAACCGCGCGCGACACAAACGGAAATACATGCGTGAGCCGCAGCCGACCCGCAAGAACGCGTACGTCAGCGCTGAAATCATCGAGCGCGACGACAAAGCTGTCCATCGATCAGCTGCCTATGATGCGCAGCAGATGATTCAGTTTCTCCACCTGCTCATGCGTCAGATACGGACGCATACGGTCTATATCCGCAGCAAGTCCGGAAGCGGAAAAAGTGCCTTCCGATTTTGCCGAAGCAACTTCCTGCATGAGTTTGGCATACAACGCGTCTTCGCTCATGCTGCCGTATTTTTCCATGAGTTCCGCGGCACGTTTCTCGCCCGCTTCCTGTGCCGTGTAATTTTTAAGACGTTTACGCATACATTTCATTGTATGCCGGCATATAAATTATTGTTACGCTATGCCTGAAAGGAGATCGTATATATGGATATAACCGCATTACTGCCGCTTCTTCTCGGAAAAACCGACATGAAAGACAAAACGAAACTGTTCACCGCGCTTGCATCGGGCGGCAAACCCGAGGACGTTCTCAAAAGCGCGCTTCCTCCGGAAGCGAGCGGGCTGCTCGGACTTCTGAAAAACCGCGAACAATCGCAGCGCCGCCCCGTTCCCGGGCTCAAAGCCGTGCTGCCGTTCGCCCCCGCGGATATAGTCGGCACTCTCTATAAACTGCTCGCGTGAAACGATAATCAAAGCGGCGATTTTACGGGGCGATTTTATGCGTACAAATCGATACTTGCACGGCACGCCGCATTGGTCGCTTGCAATGCGATGATTTCATACGTCAATCGATACTTGCAGACTCGGCGCGCCGCATAACTGCTTGTGTGACGAAACGGTGCTGCGCGTCTCCCGCCGGTCACGACGCTGCACGAAAACCCGTTCCGGTAAGGAACGGGTCTGCCTGCATAGCTAAGATTTATACGGCGAATTACGCTTTCAGCCCCGCGGAAACAAGAGCCTGCTTTATATCTCCTATGATATCGTCGATATCCTCGATACCGACGGAGAAACGTATCAGCGACGGATCCATGCCCGCGGCGTGAAGCTGTTCGTCGGTAAGCTGACGGTGCGTATGACTTGCCGGATGCAGCATGCATGACTGCGAATCCGCGACATGCGTGTAAATACGGATGAGTTTGAGACTGTCCATAAACTTCTCCGCCGCCGCTCTGCCGCCCTTAAGCCCGAAGCAAAGCACTCCGCAGGTGCCGTTCGGGCAATACTTTTTGCCGAGTTCGTAGTATTTGTCGTTCTTAAGTCCGGGATACGAAACCCAATCGACGGACGGGCATTTTTCGAGATATTCCGCCGCTGCGAGCGCGTTTGCGCAATGACGCGGCATACGCAGGTGAAGCGATTCCAATCCGAGCGCGAGATAAAACGCGTTCTG
>CASEMM010000037.1 GCA_949289095.1 uncultured Eubacteriales bacterium
CCGCTCAAAACGGTATCGTCCATACTCGGAGAAATATATTCCCTCATGCCCGACGGCGCATACATAGGACGATCGTGCGTAACCGGATACGGCGAAAATCTCATCAAAAACGCGCTCAAACTGGATCGCGGCGAAATTGAAACGATGGCGCATCAGACCGCTTCCAATGCAATACTTCCCGGCGTGCAGTTCATATTGGACATCGGCGGTCAGGACATGAAGTGCATGAAGATAAAGAACGGCGTCATAACGGATGTGCTTCTCAACGAAGCGTGCTCGTCCGGTTGCGGAAGTTTTATCGAAACATTTGCCGCAGCTCTCGGCATGACGGCGGAACAGTTCGCAAAAAAGGGACTCGAATCCCGCTCTCCCGTAGATCTCGGTTCGCGCTGCACGGTTTTCATGAACAGCCGCGTCAAACAGGCCCAGAAAGAGGGTGCGACCGTAGGCGACATTTCCGCCGGTCTCGCCTACTCCGTCGTCAAAAACGCGCTGTTCAAAGTCATTAAAATGCGTGATTTTTCCGAAATGGGTGAAAAAGTCATAGTACAGGGCGGCACGTTTCTCAATGAGTCCGTACTCCGCGCATTCGAGATCGTAACCGGAAAAGACGTTGTACGCCCCGCGCAGGCGGGTCTTATGGGAGCTTACGGCTGCGCGATCATAAGCCGTAATTCGCACAAAGGAGACGACCGTTCGACCATTATAAGCAAAGAAGAGCTTGGCGAATTCGCATACGAAAAGCACACCCGCCGCTGCGGAAAATGCGGCAACAACTGCCTGCTCACCGTAACGGATTTCTCGGACGGCAGGAGATTCATAACGAACAACAGATGCGAGCGCGGCGCGGAGGACGAAAAAGTACACGTCGTCAAACCCGAACGGCTGCCCAATCTGTTTGAAATGAAATACAAACGGCTGTTCGCGCATTACAAACCGCTGCCGGCGGACAAAGCTCCGAGAGGCACGGTAGGCATTCCCCGCGCGCTCAACATATATGAGAACTATCCGTTCTGGTTCACGTTCTTCACATCGCTCGGCTATCGCGTGGTGCTTTCGCCGCGATCGACGAGAGCCATATACGACCTCGGCATAGACACAATGCCCAGCGAATCGGTGTGCTACCCTGCAAAACTCGTGCACGGACACGTCACTGCGCTTGTCAGACAGGGAATCAAATTCATATTCTATCCCGGGATGCCTTACGAGCAGGTGGAGGATCCGACGGCGGACAATCACTATAACTGCCCCGTCGTTGCCACATATCCCGACGTTATACGCAACAATATGGGGGAAATCTTCGGCGACGACGTCAATTTCATGTGCCCGTTCCTTCCGATAGCCACTCCGAAACGCATGTATGAGCGGCTTTGCGAGGAATTCCCGGACATCCCGAAAAAGGAGATCAGAGCCGCTGTCAAAGCCGCATATGCGGAAGACAGCCGTTTCAAGGACGACATACATAAAATGGGCGAAGAGACCGTCGCCATGCTGGACAGAGAGGGTAAATGCGGCATAGTGCTTGCAGGCCGTCCCTATCACCTCGACCCCGAAGTCAATCACGGCATACCCGAAATGATAAATTCATACGGTTTTGCAGTTCTGACCGAGGACAGCATATCGCATCTGAACAAAGTCTCTCACCCGCTCCGCGTACTCGATCAGTGGATGTATCATTCGCGGCTGTACTCGGCAGCCAACTACGTCCGAGGCAAGGACAATCTCGAACTCGTGCAGCTCAATTCGTTCGGCTGCGGATGCGACGCGGTCACGACCGATCAGGTACAGGAGCTTATGCTTGCTGCAAACAAGCTGTATACCGTGCTTAAAATAGACGAGGTGAATAATCTCGGCGCGGCGCGCATACGCATACGCTCGCTCATGGCGGTCATGGAAGAGCGCAGGGAGCGCAATATACGCCATGAAGAACCGCATGACTACAAGTGGTTCAAGGAATTTACGAAAGACATGAAGGACGAAGGCTACACGATAATCGCGCCCAACCTCTCGCCTTTCCACATGCGCTTCTACAAGCCCGCGCTGAAACCGCTCGGTTTCAACGTCGAAGTCGTCAAAGACACTAAAACCGCGATAGACGTCGGTCTCAAATACGTCAATAACGATGCGTGCTATCCCACGATAATAACCGTCGGAGGATTGATCGAAGAACTTCTCTCCGGCAGGCACGATCCGAACAAGACCGCGCTTATCATCACGCAGACGGGCGGACCGTGCCGTGCGTCGAACTACATCACGCTCATAAGAAAAGCTCTCAAAGCGATCAACATGGAACAGGTGCCCGTCATTTCGCTCAACTTCGTCGGGCTGGAAAAACACAGCGGATTCCCCGTCAATCTGAAACTCATGCTGCAGTTCATCTATTCAACGATATATGCGGACCTTGCGATGCGCCTGCTTTACCGCGTCCGTCCGTACGAAAAGGTAAAAGGCAGCGCGAACGAACTTTACGAAAAATGGGCGGCTATCATATCCGACGATCTCTCCAAAAACATTCACTCCACGTTTGCGAAAAACTGCAGACAGATGGTAAAAGAATTCGACGAACTGCCGGTTAACGACGTTGTAAAACCGCGCGTGGGCATTGTCGGCGAAATACTCGTCAAATACCATTTCGGAGCCAACAACCATGTCGTTGAACTTATAGAAGCGGAAGGCGGCGAAGCCGTCTGCCCGGACATGCTCGACTTCTTCATGTTCGGCTTCTATAATTCCACGGTCAAACACGATTATCTTGACGGCAAACTGTCGCACAAAGTCGTCAACAGCATGCTCATAAATCTCGTGGAACATTTCCGCAAACCCATGATGCAGGCGCTCGAAGGCACGAAGTTCGGGCATCCGACAAATATCCGCGTCATGGCAAAGAAAGCGAGCAAAGTCGTTTCTCTGTGCAACCTTGCGGGAGAAGGTTGGTTCCTTACCGCAGAAATGCTTGACCTGTTCGACGAAGGCATAAACAACATAATATGCATGCAGCCGTTTGCCTGTCTGCCTAATCACGTCACCGGAAAAGGCGTCATGAAAGTGCTCAAAGAGCTTAATCCCTCCGCCAACATCGTCGCAGTGGACTATGACCCGGGCGCAAGCGAAGTCAATCAGGTCAACAGAATAAAACTTATGATGTCAGTAGCATTCAGAAACATGCGCGAAGCGGCGGAAAAAGACAGAGGAACGGACCATGCCGCGCGCATGAATGCGGACATTGACGAAAATATCGCAAAACTTGAATGCGGAGAAAAACCTGCTCCCGCCACCGAAAGCGCGAATCCGGATCCGGCAGCGGCATGCGATACCTGTTCTCCCTCTGCATGCGACTCCTGTTCCGTTGCGGGAAGCTGCACTTACAAGACGGTAATTACAGAAGATCCCGCAAATGCGGAAAATTACGACTCAACGGGAGCGTAATCAACGGCGGATAACGTTACGTCATAAGACGAAACCGATCACAGAAATCATCTCACGGAAATCATCGCAAAAGCGGTACGCTTTGCCTGTTCGGCAAAGCGTACCGCTTTTGCGTTCGGTTTAAGTACCTGTATTTCAAATTTACAAGCCTGTCTAAGATTCATCAGCGTGCTTTTTCCCATGAACTGCGCTACGCTTATATTCGGCGGTATCACAAGCATACGTGTATATGCGATCCTGACATGCATTCGCTTCAAAAATCTCCGCTTTCTTTGCGTCGCATAGTTTTCTCAATGTTTGCCCTATATCCGCTTTCAGTTTTCCGCATATCTCCCGCCGGCGGTATTTCGGTGCAAACGCTATTCAGTGCTTGCAATTCCGTTCGGAATGTTATAAACTGCTTATGTCACTATTCAAAAAAATCCTTGCGTTTTTCTTCGTTGCAGATTGTATCCTCAACTCTAAGCATACCTCAGGAGGATTTTTCTTGTATCTTGAAAATCTTTATTTCCGCCGCTTTGAGCGGTAGACTTTTTCGCTTAAGCGAAAATACCCCGCCCGTCGGATTTTCCGACGGGCGGGGTATCGTTACATGCGAATCCGCACAAAACGCATCGGTCATATCTTTACAAGCGTGAACACGAGCGCTGCAACGACAAAAACCGTTATTATGAGCGAAACTGCCAGGCGAACCCTGGACGATACGCCGAAAGCCGCGCCCGAAGCGGTCTGCACGCGGTTTGCCCGTCTTATTCTGTTGTCTATATACGACGCGACCGACATGAACAGAATTGCCGCCACAAGGATCGCTATACACGCCGCCACAGAGCCTACAGGTATTTCTCCTGTCGAAACCTTTGAGGCGACGAAGCACATGACAAGCATGGTAACGGTCGGAACGGTCGCGCACGCGATGGCGAGTCCGCTTGCGACGGAAGTAATTATGCGTACCCACGGAGCGCCGATAAATATGACGCAGAACAGATTGCCGATAACCGCAATACCGCCGCATACGGCAAATGCGATGGCAAGCGCGGTAAATACAGTAAAAATCTGATTGAATATTTCCACTGCCGTATCGATGCCTTCTCCGTCAAGTACGCCGAGAAAGGATGTTCCCCCGCGCACCGCATCAAACACCGTAACCGACAACGCGTTGTCTCCGCTGCCGGAAAACGGGAACGAAACGGCAAAATACGCGATCGCGCACAGTCCGATCGCCGCCAGATTCATTACGCTTGCAAGGCGCTGTTTCAAAACGTCACTCATATGATATTTCCCTTTCCCGCACGGCTATGCGGGTAATACGCGGTTTCACGGCATATCGACGCGATACATTCCGTCGCAGCGGCGAAGCCGTTTTATTCCTTTGATAAGCCCTCGCAAAGCGCCGTATTTGCGCACGGCAAGTATCATGTAATCCGAACAGGTAGGCACCATCGAACAGCGTTCGCGCACCCGCATCGGCGCAACAACCTGATAGACCTGTACCGCAAATATTATCACGCTTCTGAGTCGCAGCAGCGTATACAGCAACAGCGCACCCGCCGCCATGAGGATAAGATATCCGGCGGAGCCGAAAGCATAAACGCTTTCCCCCGCGGTAAACCGCAGCACCGTCGCCGCCGCTGCCGTTACGACAGGCGGAAGAATAAGCTGAAGCACGGTTTTGCCGACGCTTATTTTCGGATGAGAAAAGCGCGATTCGTAAGCAGCCTTTTCTTCATCCGTCACGGGCGCGGCGGGTTCAGCAAGCCATACGTTACCGCCGGCGTATACGAGCTTTTCGCCGTCCTCGGTATTCAGAACCTTATCTCGTTTCTCTTCCTCGGAAGCGAACAGCGAATCGAAATCCTCGTCGTCCGCATCCACTATACGCTGCGTCTTCATCAGCCGAAGTTCTTTTTCTCCCGCAGTTTCTGCTTCATCGCGTGTATCTTCGAAGACAGATCGCGGTTAGCCGTCATGACGAAGTCGAGGTTGTCCGAATCCTCGCCTGGAACGACGACGCGGAACGTCATATATTTGTCTATGCCTTTGGTGTTAATCACCTTCGCGCCCATACAGCCCTTTTTCACGCTGAGATGATCCACTTCTTCTGACAGATCGCATACGGCAAACGACGTGACGTCCTTATAAAATATCTCGCGCGATTCGTCGCACACGGACCGGCTGAGCATATCGAAAGTCAGCTGATAGATGAATATCTGATTTTCCGTAAAGAAGAACCAGGTGTTTTCGTATATGTTTGTATACAGACCGCTGTATCCGCGGAGCACGGGACGGATAGGGCGAGTGACCGAAAGCGGACTGTGTATGCCGCGCACAAACCCCTCGAACTCGACGGGCGGTATCTCCTGCAAAGACGAATCGTCTATGCCGAGATATCCCAGCGCGCGCTCATACGGGCGTATCTGCGCTTTGCGCTGCATGACCATGTTGTAATACTCGTTATCCGTAATGAGTTTTTTGCCCAGGCATCCGCCGGATTTTTTTCCCGACAGGAAATACCTTTCGAGCAGATCCATATACTCGGGAGCATAGAGAATAATTTCCTCTTTGTTTCCGTTGTTTCCGCCTGTCAGAGCGCTCATGAATGACATACCTTATTTTCCTCCTCTTTTTTTTCGAGTATCATGCATTAAATACCTCGGGCACGGGTGTGCCGAGGACAGAGAACAGCGCGTCCGTATCGCCGCTGCCGAGACCGCTTTCGCGCGCGGTCGAAAGCAGTTCCGCATAGTCGGGAGTAACGCGGAATGACTTGCGGAAGTGGTGATCGTAACGCACATATGCCCAAAGCAGATAATATATCGGCTTCGGTTCTATCGATATTGCGGCGTTTATGTAACTTTCCAGCTTGTCTATATCGCGGCGCGGCGCAAGGAAAGGCTTTTTTCCTCCGAGCAAAGCAATCGCGGCATAGAAGTAAAGATCCGCATTGTCGAACTCGCTCTCCATAGCCTTTTCAAACGCTTCCGTCGCCTTGGGATAGAGTTTCAGTTTGAGATAACACATTCCGAGCGATATTCCCGCCGCGACGTTATCCGGATCTTCGGACAGCGTCTTGCGGTAGCTGCTCGCATATTTGTTCAGCATCGGCAACGTAAACGAATCCATTGCGCCGAACGATGTAATGATCACCGGACGGCCGCAGAATGCGCATATCTTATTCCCGGGTTCCTGCGGTGCGCCGCATCCGGGACACGTTATGTCGTGAGCAACGTACATAAAGGTCGTACCCCCCCTCTATAAGCATTTTTAATACTATATCATATTGCGACGATATGTGTCACCCGATATACATATTTTACATAATCGATATTGCAATCGTTCAATATTACCCCGCCGTTTTATTACTCATAATCCTATAAGAAAAACGCGCCTCACGGCGCGTCCGGCAGTTCGGCGCCGCATGCGCGTTTCGTCACGACACCTGTACCAATCTGTTAGAGACGAGATCGCAGCTCGTCAGATAATACGGAATACCGCCGATGAGCAATTTTCGGCAGACCCGCCCCGAAGATCCGTGCAGATGACCGTATACCACCGCATCCGGAGCAAATTCCGAAATCGCGTCCGTATATACGGTAGGCGCGAACGTGCTGTTGAACGGCGGGTAATGGACCATCACGATCAGACTGTCCCCCTCTCCGCGCAGTTTTGCCGCCGCTTCCAGCGACATGCGCAGACGAAGCAGTTCGCGGTCGTAAATCACCTTGTCCGCCGGAGAAAGCGTTCTACCCGGTTCCGGTGTCGTCCACAGCCGCGTGCCGCATATGACGACGTTTCCTATTTTTATCGCGTCGTTCTGCACGGCATACATGCAGTCCGGCAGAATCGCACGGACTGCCGATATGGATTTCCACCAATAGTCGTGATTGCCGCGTATAATTACCTTATGCCCTCGCAACGAACCGAGATAATCTATATCCGCCCGGGCGTCCTCTATCCGCATCGCCCAGGACAGATCGCCGGCAACGAGCACTATATCGTCGTCGGTCACCTTTTCCGCCCAGTCGCGTTCTATCGTTTCGAGATAATTATCCCATACCGGTCCGAATACGTTCATGGGTTTGGGATTGTTTATGGACAAGTGAAAATCGCTTATGGCAAAAACCTTCATGCGAATATTATAACAGACGCGGAATAAAATGGCAAGCGATGTCCGCTCACTGCAGCTGACGGCACACGAGATCCTCCGTCGTACGGGCGTCAGGCAGAACCGCCGTACCGCATGCGCATACGATTATATCGCACGGAACAAGCACGCGCAGAAGCAGACGCCTGCATGCCGTAAT
>CASEMM010000038.1 GCA_949289095.1 uncultured Eubacteriales bacterium
TGCTCTCCGGAGACGCGCCCGTATACGCATCCGTAGCTCCCTCGTTCATAGCATATTTCGAGGGCGCAAGTATACGCACGCTGTCCGACGCGCTTCTCAAATTGGGTTTTGCCGCCGTGGAAGAAACCGCAGTGGGCGCAACGCTCGTCAAACGGGAATACGAAAAGGCGATCGCAAAGAAACAGAGCGACGTCAAGATAAAGTCTTGCTGCCATTCTGTCAATCTGCTCATAGGCAAGCACTACCCGAACGTGATGAAATACCTGCTTCCCGTCGTATCCCCCATGCAAGCGCACTGCACGGACATCAAAAAGCGCGTTCCCGAAGCAAAAACGGTATTCATCGGTCCCTGCCTGTCCAAAAAGGACGAAGCGGCAAACGGCGCGGTGGACGCGGTGCTCACGTTCCGCGAACTCGCTCTGATGCTGAAAAAAGCCGGAATAACCGTTGAAAACGGCAATGACGGAGAAGAAAAATCGCGGGCGCGATTGTTCCCCGTCGTCGGCGGAATAATAAAGACCATGAACATTCCCGAAGACAGCGGATATACGTTTCTCACCGTGGACGGAGTGGAAAACTGCAAGGCAGCGCTGAGCGATATTGCGGCGGGCAACGTACACAACTGCTTTATCGAGATGAACGCATGCGCAGGCGGCTGTATAGGCGGTCCCGTCATGGAAAAATACCGCAACTCGCCCGTACGTCACTATAAAGCCATACTGGAATATGCGGGGAAAAAGGATTTCGACGTTGCCGACTGCGATTCGTCCTTCCTGCACAAGGATCGCGGATACATAGGCATCACAAAGGCAATGCCCACGGAAGATGAAATACGCGCAATACTGCGCTCCACGGGCAAAGTCAAACCGTCCGACGAGCTCAACTGCGGAACGTGCGGATACGACACCTGCCGCGAAAAAGCGATCGCGGTATTCCAGGGCAAAGCGGACATCAACATGTGTCTGCCCTATCTGATGAAAAAAGCGGAGAGCTTTTCGAGCAATATCATCTCGAACACTCCCAACGGCATAGTGGTCGTCAACGAAGATCTCGAAGTACAACAGATAAACCGTGCGGCGCTCGAAATGTTCAATCTCCGTTCGGCGGCGGACGTTATGGGAGAAGGCGTGGTGCGCCTCGTCGATCCCCTGCCCTTCCTCGACGTGCTCGATGAAAACAAACAGGTGCGCGGACGGCGCGATTATTATGCCGAATACGGCAAATACCTCGAACTTACCGTAATACACGACAAAACTTCGCATATTCTCATCGCGATATACCGCGATATAACGGACGAAGAAGAAGAACGCATAAAAAAGGAAAACATCTCGCGCGCGACGGTGGACATCGCCGACAAAGTCGTCGACAAACAGATGCGCATCGTTCAGGAGATAGCCTCGCTGCTCGGAGAAACGGCGGCGGAAACGAAGATAGCCCTGACAAAGCTCAAGGAGTCCATCGCGCATGAGGACGAATAATCTTTGCGCCGATATCGGCTACATGAGCCTCAATCACGAAGGCGAAAGTCTCTGCGGCGATCACGTCGAAATGATAGAAACGGAGGATAAACCCTCCACCGTCATCGTGCTCGCCGACGGACTGGGCAGCGGAGTCAAAGCAAGCATACTTTCCACGCTTACGAGCAAGATAATCTCGACTATGATAGCCGCCGGACTCCGGCTGGAAGACTGCGTGGAAACCATAGCGGCAACTCTTCCCGTATGTTCCGTCCGCGGAGTCGCCTATTCGACGTTCACGATAATGCGCATAGTGAACAACAGACGCGCGGAAATCATTCAGTACGACAATCCGAAAGTCATACTGCTCAGAAACGGCGAAAATATCGAATACCCCGTCTCCCGTCTCGATATAGGCGGCAAAAGCATAACGCGCGCCGACATCGCGCTGTGCGAAGGCGACGTATTCATAGCCATGAGCGACGGCGTCGAGCATGCGGGAGTGGGAGTAAGGTACAATTTCGGCTGGAAACGTTCCGACATAATCGAATTTATGAAGACGTTCGTCCCCGTAGGCTTTACCGCAAGAACGCTGACAAAGATCCTGCTCGACGAATGCGACAGACTTTATGACGGAAAACCCGGCGACGACGCCACGGTATGCACGGTCAGAATCCGTCCGCGCGTACAGGTAAACATGATGTTCGGACCGCCGTCGGACAGATCCGACAACGAACGCATGCTGTCACTGTTCTTTTCCAGAGAGGGCAGGCACATAGTATGCGGCGGCACTACATCAACTATAGCGGCGGACTACCTCGGCAAACCGCTCGTTCCCAATCTCGAATACCTCGATCCCGAGATCCCGCCCACCGCATCGATAGACGGAGTCGACCTCGTGACGGAAGGCGTCATAACGGTCAGCCGCGTACTCGAATACGCAAAAAACTATACGGGCACGAACAGCGATTACGAAAAATGGAGCTGCGGACAGGACGGCGCGTCGCGCATAGCGCGCATGCTGTTCGAGGACGCCACGGACGTGGAGTTTTTCGTGGGACGCGCGGTCAACCCCGCGCACCAGAATCCCAACCTGCCCATTAACTTCAACATAAAAATGCGGCTCGTCGAAGAACTCGGCGAACAGCTGCGCAAAATGGGAAAAAAGGTAAAGATCGGATATTTCTGATCCGGCTCATGCACGGCAAATATCAGACACGACAATAAAAGGAACAAACAAGGAAAGAGACATTATGAGAAAATTCGATACCAAAGTCCAATATCTCAAGTATAAAGTGCTGCGCGCCGTCGCGCGCCACGCATGGAACGGCGACCTTCTCGAAAAGCTCGTCGACATTCCGAAAGAAATCGTACCCGGCGGCACGCCCACGATGCGATGCTGCGTATATAAGGAGCGCGCGATCCTCGCCGAACGCGTCAAGATCGCCATGGGCGGCGATCCGACAAATCCGAACGTAATCGAGGTAATAGACATCGCGTGCGACGAATGTCCCGCTTCCGGATATTCCGTCACCGATGCATGCAGAGGCTGTCTCGCCCACCGCTGCGAAGACGTCTGTCCCAAAGACGCGATCACGTTCGACGAGCAGCACAAAGCTCATATCGACAAGCAGAAGTGCATCAACTGCGGCCGCTGCGCGCAGGCATGTCAGTATTCCGCCATCATAAACCGCAAACGTCCGTGCGAAAACGCATGCAAGATCAAAGCGATAAGCATGGCTGAAGGCGGCGAAGCGCAGATAGACAACTCCAAATGCATATCATGCGGCGCATGCGTGTATCAGTGCCCGTTCGGCGCGATCGCGGACAAATCGTATATTCTCAACGTCATCGATATGCTCAAAAAGAGCGAAAACAACGAAAAGTATAAGGTATACGCCGTCGTCGCGCCAAGCATCGCAAGCAATTTCACATACGCCAAACTCGGACAGGTCATCACGGGCATAGAGAAACTCGGCTTTTTCCACACCGTCGAAGCCGCGCTCGGCGCAGATATGGTCGCGTGGGCGGAAAGCAAGGAACTCTCCGAAAAGGGATTTCTTACCAGTTCCTGCTGTCCCGCTTTCGTGGATTATATTCACAAGTTCTTCCCCAAGATGGTTCCGCACATCTCGCACAACCTTTCCCCCGCCGCCATGATAGCGCGGTATATGAAAGAAACCGATCCCGAATGCAAGATCGTTTTCGTCGGACCCTGCACGGCAAAAAAAGCGGAAGTGCGTCTCGAACACGTCAGACCGTATATCGACAGTGCGATAACGTTCGAGGAACTCCAGGCTCTGTTCGACAGCCGGGATATAGACATAACCGCGCTTGAAGAAAGCGTGCTGGACAACGCCTCCTATTACGGACGCATATTCGCCAGAAGCGGAGGCGTTTCGGACGCAGTCGCACAGGCGCTCAAAGAACGCGGCATAGACTTCGAAGCAAAACCCGTTCCCTGCGACGGCATCGAACAATGCAAAGCCGCGCTGCTCAAAGCACAGGTCGGCAAACCCGACGGCAACTTCATCGAAGGCATGGCATGCGTGGGCGGCTGCATAGGCGGCGCGGGCTGCCTTACCCACGAGGCAAAGAACAAGGCGGACGTGGACAAATACGGACGGCAGGCGCTCGAAAAGAACATCGCGGACGCCATAAGCGTATACAACATAGGCAAGGACGACGCGGAAAAGCACTGACGCGCAAGCAACCCTTTGCCGCGCATAAGATCTTGCGCAGCCGGATAGACGAACGGTCGCGCAAATGACCAAAGTCAACCGAGTAAATCACAACTTAATCAAAACAAATAAATAAAAACCGCAATATCAATACAGTGCATCGATATTGCGGTTTTTCCTTGGTCGAGGCGACAAGACTTGAACTTGCGACCTCATGGTCCCGAACCATGCGCGCTACCGGACTGCGCTACGCCTCGGCTTAACTTCCCCGTCGGACATTGCCCGCCTGACGGTACGAATGTTATTTTACCCTATTTTTCAACCGTTGTCAAATGTTTGCCGCCGACGCGCCGCATTTTATGCGATTTTCTGCCGGAACGCGGCATTATGCGGCGCGGATCGTATACGACGCACCGAAAACCGGCAGACGCAATCACGGTACACTCGCATTTAAGCGCGGCGCGGTTTGCGAATACCCTCTTTTTCGAGGAGCGCGAACGCCGCGGAAACGGTGTCGTCCATATCGAAATACTTATACATTCCCAGTCTGCCGCCGAACAGCACGTTCTTTTCTTCGTCTGCAAGCGATTTATACGCGGCATAGAGCGCATTGTTTTTTTCGTCGTTGACCGGATAGTACGGCTCGTCGCCCTTATGCCACACCGCCGGATACTCGCGCGTGACAACCGTTTTCGGCTGCGTGCCGAATTCAAAATGCTTGTGTTCGATAATACGAGTATAAGGCACTTCGTATTCGGTATAATTGACGACGGCGTTGCCCTGAAAATTGTCCGTATCCAGCACTTCCGTTTCAAAACGCAGACTGCGGTATTCGAGTTCGCCGAGCCGGTATCCGAAATATTCGTCTATCATGCCGGTGAACAGTACTTTATCCGCAAGTGCGTCCAGTCCCGCCTTATCCCCGAAATAATCCGTTCCCGTCCGTACTTCGATACCTTCGAGCATATGCGCGCACATTGCCGTATATCCGCCGATCGGGATGCCCTGATACCTGTCGTTAAAATAGTTGTTGTCATAGATAAACCGCACGGGCAGGCGCTTTATGATGAACGCGGGCAGTTCCGTCGCGCGGCGTCCCCACTGTTTTTCCGTATAACCCTTGACGAGTTTTTCGTAAATATCCCGTCCGACGAGCGAAAGCGCCTGCTCTTCGAGATTCTTCGGCTCCTTCACGCTCGCTTCCGCGCGCTGTCGTTCTATGATCGCCTTTGCCTCCGCAGGCGTAGTTATGTTCCACATTCTGGAAAACGTATTCATATTGAACGGCATATTGTAAAGTTCGTTTTTATACCTCGCCACGGGGCAGTTGATATAGTTGTTGAACTCCGCAAAACCGTTAACGTAATCCCACACTTCCCTGTCCGACGTATGGAAAATGTGCGCGCCGTATTTATGCACGTTTATGCCTTCCGTTTCTTCGGTATAAATGTTTCCCGCTATATGCGGTCTTTTGTCTATAACGAGTACGCGCTTTCCGGCTTTTGCGGCTTCACGCGCGAACACGCAGCCGAAAAGTCCAGCGCCCACTATAAGATAATCGTATTTTTTCATTTGCAGTCCTCTCTTATATCCGCTGTTATTTTATTTAAGTATAAAGTATTTTCTTTACAAACGCAAGCAAAAGCGATAAAATATCCGTATGGCACAATGCAAAGGAAAAACAATGCGCATACGCGACGTCCTCATGACCGCGCTCATTTCGCTTATCGCGGGAGCGGCGGTAGGAACGGTCGTGACGCTTTATAACGTGCTTGTCACGACAGGCGAAAAAGTGTCCGTCGACGCATATGCCGCAATTTACGCAATGCCCTACCTCATTCCCGTTCTGCTCGCCGCTCTGCTGCTCGCATCCGTACTTATCGGCACTGTCGTGCGCTTTGTGCCCATGGCTCGCGGAAGCGGAGTTCCCCAGGCGGAGGGAGCGGCGCGCGGACTTTTCCGTCTGCGTCCCTTTGCCGTGCTCTGCACGACGTTTGCGGCATCGCTCTCCGCTGTTTTTCTCGGCATGAGCGCGGGGGCGGAAGGTCCGAGCGTACTCATGGGAGCCTGTCTCGGCGAAAGCGCCGCCACGCTGTCATCCGCGGATTCTTCGCGGCGCAGAACGCTCGTTTCAGCCGCAGCGGGCGCGGGACTTGCGACGGCATTCAACGCTCCGCTCACGGGCGTACTGTTTTCCGTCGAAGAAGCAAGCAGAAAATTCTCCCCCGCCATCGCACTGTCCTCGCTGTGCTCCGTCGTGTCCGCTCTCGCCGTACGCGGCGGACTGCGCACGCTCATCTCCCTAATCGATCCGTCGGTCGTTCCGTTCGCTCCGACATTCACTGCGTTCGAACTGAACGCGCTCTCTTCTGTCGGCGAAGTGTTCGCCGCGCTCGGCCTTGCGATAGCCGCGGCTGCCGTTGCCGCGCTCTTCGGTTTCGTATTTTACCACGGCATATTCGCGGCGCGCGGAGCGCTGTCGCGCATTCGCCTGTTCAAAGGCGCGGGCGTTAGGCTCGTTCCGTTCGCACTCGCCTGCGCTTTCGGTATGCTCTCTCCGCTCGCAATGGGCGGCGGACATTCGCTCATACAGTCCGTCGGAACGCTGGGCGGCACTGCCGCGATGACTTCTTCATTGCGCTTCGCGTCCCCTCTTGCCGTTACACTGCTCGTTCTGCTTCTCGACAAATCCGTCGCAACGGCGTGCAACATGGGTGCGGGAGTACCGTGCGGCGCGTTCGTACCCATGCTCGCCGCAGGTGCGTGTTTCGGCGCGCTGCTTTCGTGCGCGCTTACCGCCGCGGGACTTCCCGCCGTTTATTCCGACCTTATCGTATGGGTATGTATCGCGGCTTTCTTTACCGCCGTCGTAAGAGCGCCCGTGACATCCGTCGTCATGGTATTCGAACTGACCGGCAGCTATAATTTTGCCGTTATACTGCCCGTCGCGGCAGCCGCCGCCGTCGCGTATGTCATATCATCCGCGCTCCGTATGCGCCCCGTTTACGACTGCCTGCTCGTTCCGTTCGTCGCACCGGAATTTCATAAGATCCTTCTTTGATTTGCCTGCAATAAAGCATAACGCAAAATAACCCTCGCCCGAAAGTTTTTCGGGGAGAGATTCGGGGAGTACCCTTTTTCAAAAGGGTACTCCCCGGAAAACTTCGCGTTACGAATTCCGGTTTTCCGTCGTGACGGTCGGCACACGGCGGCGAGTAACGGCGCGGTTGATGATCACGATGACCGGCAGCGACAGAGCGGCGACGCCGATCACGACGTCGAATATGATGAATATCACCTGCCAGAGCGGAATGATACGCTCGAAACGCGTTTCCGCCGTGATACCGTTCATTGCATTGGACGATATGACGGTATACATGACGTTTATCGCGGCGCGATCGAGCGCGGCGCTGACATCCGCCGTACCGAGAGCGTCCGACGGGATCTGATAAGCCAGCGAATTACCGTTGAACCACATATCGGTGCCTGCGCAAAGACCGGACGCGGTATTCATAAGCGCGTCGTTTCCGCCGCGCGCGGTGAGAGTCATGCCCTCAAAGCCCCACTCTCCGCGCAGAATATCCGTCATCAGTCCTTTATGCGCACCTACCCAGACGGGACCGACGCGGGATGCGGACTGCATTACCGCAGACGCTCCGCCGCCCTTTACGACTATCTCGAAAGGTTTTAAGTATATTTCCCGTATAGTCTGCTCGTCGGCGTATACGGACAAACCGACGGACTCGTACTCCTGCACGTCGAGCGCGAAACTGCCTATGAACGCAAAGCATTTTTTATCGCGCATGCCCGTCGTCTGAGCAAGCCCGATCGTCCCGACGAGATACGGGTCTTCCCCGTAAGACTCCCTGTTGTTGCCGGCGAAAGGATCGCGGCGGATATTGAGCGACGGAGCGAATATTCCGCTCACGCCGGTCGCCAGAGCGTCCTCTGAAAAACACTTGCCGAGATCGGTCACAAGTTCCCTGTTCCACGTCGACGCGACGACGACGGGAGCGGGGTACGCTATCTCGGGCGTATAAGAATCCCCCTCTGTATTTACGCCTATAATGCCGTCGCGGCACTTTGTTTCGGGCATTGAAACTTCCACAAGAACGTTTATCGTATTGCCGCCCAGCCTCACGAAATCCGCTTTGGTCTGAACGGACAGCATCGCGGCAAGTTCCGAAAACCGCGCGTCGCCGTAATCAGCTCCTATAAGCTCGAACGCCGCAGGACCTTCCGTGGCGACCGGTTCGGTCACCGCCGCTCCGCTCTGCATATACGACCTGTCGGGGCGCATTGCCTCCGCAACCTCGTATGAAGAGATTTCCGCGCCGTCATACGCCGAAGCAGGCATGGTAGCGCTCCAGTCGGAACGTGACAGTCCCGCGTAATCCTCGTCATAGCTGCTTATGTCGGCATCGGCAAACTTATTTGACGGCGCGGCAAGCGTTTCTCCGTCTGTTTCTGCGTCGGCGCCGCTATCTGCAGTCTGCTCATCCGAAGACGCCGTCACTGCGTGAGCCGAAACCATCGTCGCGTCGGCGTCCGCATAGTCGGCCGTAACGACGTCCGCATCGGCCGTAAGCTCCGTATTCGCGTCCTTATACGCGATTATGTTATTGATTGCCGCATGCGCGTTACGGGCAGCCGTCAGATAATACGTCCCGCTCTCGGTAACGTACGCGCCTTTGCCGTCCTCCGCAGCCGAATCGTATGTTCCGAAAGCGGACGCAGGCACGGATAACGTGACCGCTTCGTTTTCTCCGCTGTCGAGCATATCCGTTTTGACATATCCGACAAGCTCAGCAGACGGCCGCTCGACTCCGCCGTCGGTATACGGCGCCTGCATATATATCTGCACAGTCTCCTTCCCCGCGGCGTCTCCGGTATTTGTGACGACAACGGAAATATCGTAAGAATCCGTTTCTGCGTTGTATTCCGACTGATACTGCGAATATTCGAATTCCGTATAACTCAGCCCGTAACCGAAGGGATACAGCACCGCTTCCCCGTATGCGTAATCTCCCGCGTTATGTACGCCGAACACGGCGTCCTCGTATCGCGTTTCATAATAACGGTAACCGACATACACGCCGTCGGACAGCACGGTATAATACTCCGAGTCCGCGGCAGGCATACCGCCGACCCACGAATACGCATGCGCGCCCGCGTCCGCACGCGACGGAGAAGCGTCGAGGTCTGCCGTCCACGTTTCGGTAAGCCGTCCCGACGGTGAAACGTATCCGTTCAGAACATAGCCTATCGCGCGCGCCCCCGTCGCCCCGGGCGTTCCCACCCACAGCACCGAATCGGGAGCCGAAGTCTCGTCAAGCAGCGCCTCGTTCAGCATCAGAGGCTGAACGGAATTTATGATGAGAACGACGTTGTCGAACTGCGTCCGCACATATCCGAGCATGTCCGTTTCCTCTTCCGTCAGTTCGAGATAATATCTGTCGTTTTCCGTCTTGGTACGCGGCAGGTCGTAACCGTCTGCCGCTGCTCTGCATATGACGACTACGGCGGCGTCGGAATATTCCTCGAAACTTCTTTCGAGCGCCGCGTCCGACGCATACTCTTCCAAAGGCACTTCGCCGACTACGAGGGATTCGGATGTTACCGTCTGAACCGAGTGCGGCATGCTGCGGCGGTAACCGCTGCCGCCGCCGCTCGCATAAAACGCCTGCATTTCGGGATTGACGGCAAAGCCGGATTCGGCGAGCGCACGATAAAACGTCACGGGGAAAGACACCGCCGAGTTATCGTATACCGTCGGAGCGTAAAGAAAATCGGTCGCTCCCTGCCCGAACACCGTTATGGAAGATTCCTTTTCGAGAGGCAGCGACGGACGAAGTCCGCCGTCCGCGGCGGACACATCTCCGTTTCTGAGAAGCACTATCCCCTCCGCTTCTATATCGCGGCACACCGCTTCGTCGTGCAGTCTGCGCTTTGCGGAAGAGGAAAAAGAACTCGTATATATCGGCTCGCCGACGTTAACGGCACGCGACATGGGCTGATTGAACCAATCCGATATCGCCTGCGCATTCAGACCCGTTATAACCGTGGCTATGACGAGGCAAACGATGACGACGAGGCTTATCACGCAAAATATTACGGATGTTCTGACGGAAAGTCTTTTCATTGTCCCTCCGTAAGGCGACGCCGCCGTCCCCTTACGATTTTAGAATACCACAAAGCGGGCGTTCTGTCAAGGTATTATCTTCCGATACGAATTTAACGGAAAAATATGCGTTTTTATTAACACAAACTTAAAAGATTGTGTTATAATGTATTTATGTTCAAGATTCTTATCGTCGAAGACAACGAAAATCTGCAAAAGCTGTATTCCGCCATACTCAAAAGCAACGGCTACACGACTCTGTCCGCTTACAACGGCGAGGAAGCGCTCAAAGTCCTCGAGAAAGAGCACGTCGATCTGATGATACTCGACGTGATGATGCCGGTCATGGACGGATACGAACTGACGGACGTGCTGCGCCAGGGCGGCAGCGAACTGCCCATACTCATGATAACGGCAAAGACGGCGCGCGAGGACAAACGCGCCGGATTCCTCGTGGGTATAGACGACTACATGACCAAACCCGTAGACGAAGAGGAAATGCTGCTGCGAATAAAGGCTCTGCTGCGCAGGAGCAAAATCGTTTCGGAACGCAAGCTAGAAATAGGCTCGACGGTGCTGCACTACGACAGTCTTACCGTGGATACGCCGGACGGTTCGTTCACTTTGCCGAAAAAGGAATTTTACCTTCTCTATAAACTGCTGTCCTATCCCGGACAGATATTTACGAAATATCAGCTTCTCGACGAGATATGGGGATTCGAAAACGAATCCGACAACACGCTCAACGTACACATAAACAGGCTGCGCAACCGTTTCGACAAGAACGAGGACTTCGAAATCGTCACCGTGCGCGGAATAGGTTTCAAAGCGGTAAGAAAACAGCATGAAGACTGACGGAAAGAAGAAAAAAACAAAGGGACGGCCTCTCGGACTGCGCGGAAAGTTTTATTCGCTCACCTTCCGCATAGTTTCGTATATGTTCGTTCTCATGCTCATTACGCTCACGATAGCGCTGACGCTCATGGGCATATTCATGGGACTCAGTTCGGAAGAAAACCGCATCATTAGTCCCGTTCTTCTCGTCATTATTCTCGTGATCGTGTCCGCGCTCATTGGCTGTCTGCTGTCCGCCGCGCTTTACGGTCTTTCTTTCAGAGAACTCAACGACTTCCAGAACGCCATGAAACGCGTCGCAAACGGGGATTTCAACGTCACCCTGCCCGACTCCGATCAGGGATACATGCACGATCTCAACGCCGGATTCAACGCAATGGTGCGTTCGCTCAAATCCACCGAAACGCTCAAAGAATCGTTCATTTCGGATTTCTCCCACGAATTCAAAACGCCGATTTCGTCCATTTACGGATTTGCCAAGCTGCTTAAAAAAGGCGGGCTGACGGAAGACGAACGGCGGGAATATATCGATATAATCATATCCGAATCCAACAGACTGACGCAGCTTGCGCAGAATACGCTCGCAATGACCCGTCTCGACAATCAGGAAACCGTATACGAAAAACAGCCGTACAGTCTTGACGAACAACTGCGCAAATGCGCGCTCATGTTCCAGAGCGAACTTGAAAGAAAGAACATAGAACTCTCGTTCAACGGCGAAAACGTCGTCTATTACGGCAGCGAAGATCTGATGCAGCAGCTGTGGATCAACCTTATAAGCAATGCGGTTAAGTTTACCCCGGAGCGCGGAAGCGTCGATATCTCCGTTTCGCAGTCGGATGACGGAACGGCGACGGTGAGCATTTCGGACAGCGGCGTGGGCATGAGCGAAGAGGAACAAAAGCATATTTTCGACAAGTTCTGGCAGGCGGACTCATCCCGCTCCGTCGCAGGCAACGGACTGGGACTGAGTATCGTCAAACGCATCACGCAGATAGCGGGCGGCGAAATTTTCGTTTCGAGCAAGCCCGACAAAGGCTCCGTCTTTACGGTCACCCTCCCCGCCGCCGACAAGCCGGAGTGAGACGGGGATAATGGTTTTTGCGGGGATAAGAATTTTTGCGGGGATAAGAATTTTTGCGGGAAAACCCCTTTCTTTGAAAAGAAAGCGGTTTTCCCGCACCCTTTCCGCAAAGAAACTTACAGTTTGTGTGCGTGAAAACTAAAACTCCGTCAATACGACGGACATGCGGGGTATCGATAATTCCCCGCCGTACGGCAGCCGCAAGAAAAGTTAAATGGTTATGACGCAAACTCCGCCCGACACTGATGTCGGGCGGAGTCAATTTCAAGCTATATAATCTCATAAAAACTTCACTCATGAGTTTTTCGGAGCGCATCCGCACAGCCGATAACGGTCGAATCGGCATTGACCCGTAAAAAATTCGCTCATGAGTTTTACGGGAAGGAATTCGGGGAGTACCCTTTTTGCAAAAAGGGTACTCCCCGAGAAAACTCCGTAAATAATACGCGGATAAATAATAACGCGGATCAGCGCTTGTCGAGAGACGTGTAATCCTTATGCGTGCCGACGTATTTATACGCGGGGCGCATGATCTTGCTCGAATTGATGAGTTCTTCGAGACGGTGAGCGCTCCAGCCGACGATACGGGCGACGGCGAATATCGGGGTAAACAGCTCCATGGGCAGACCGAGCATCTGGTAACAGAAACCGCTGTAAAAGTCCACGTTGGCGCACACGCCCTTGTCCGTCTTGCGGCGTTCGCGGAGAAGGTTCGCTCCTATCTCCTCACTTGAGCTGTAAAGTTCGAACTCGTCCTCTCTTCCCTTCGCTTTGCTGAGCTTGCCGACGCTGTTACGGAATATCTCCGCACGGGGGTCGGAAATCTGATATATCGCGTGACCGAGACCGTATATAAGCCCCGTATTATCGAATGCTTCTTTATCGAGAATTTTCGTCAGATACGCGCGCAGTTCGTCCTTATCCTTCCAGTTGCGGACATGCGCCTTTATGTCCTCGAACATGCGGCAGACCTTTATGTTCGCGCCGCCGTGCTTCGGACCTTTGAGCGAGCCCATAGCCGCAGCCATTGCCGAATATGTGTCGGTACCCGTACTGGTCACGAGCCTCGTTGCAAAAGTGGAGTTATTGCCGCCGCCGTGCTCCGCGTGAAGAATGAGCGCGAGATCGAGAACGCGCGCCTCGAGGTTGGTGTAACGGCTGTCGATGCGCAGCATGTGCAGTATGTTTTCCGCCGTCGAAAGCGTCGGATCGGGATCGTGAATGAAAAAACTGTTGCTGTCCGACTTATAATACGCATATGCCTGATAGCTGTATACCGCGAGCATGGGGAAAGTCGCTATGAGATACAGACACTGATTGAGCACGTTGGAGAGCAACAGATCGTCAGCCGCGGAATCGTAAGAATACAACGTAAGCACCGAGCGCGCCATGCTGTTCATGAGATCCACGCTGGGCGACTTCATGATGATATCGCGGAAGAACGCGGGAGGCAGTTTGCGGTAAGAACCGAGCAGATACTTGAAACTCGAAAGCTCGGTATCGTCTGGCAGTTTGCCGAAGAGGAGCAGATATATCACCTCTTCGAAGCCGAAACGCTCCGTTCCGATTATGTCGTTGACGAGATCTTTGACGTTATACCCGCGATAGTACAGTTCGCCCGCGCAGGGTACGAATTTTCCGTCCTGTTCGGTATTGACCATAACGTCGGAAATTTCCGTAAGACCGGTCAAAACGCCGCGCCCGTCGGGAGCGCGCAGACCGCGGTATACCTTATAATCGGAATAAAGCCGGGATTCTATGGTTGAATTGTTCCTGCATATGGATGTGAGCCTCTTAAGCTCGGGAGTATCGCTTCTGCTTATAGCCATAGATTTACCTCCTTTTTATTTGTTTGCGTAATATTCTTCGTCAAAAAAAGCGAATGCGGGATGAGTCACCGTCCCGCCGCATCATAGCCGGCATAACTGCCGAAATTCTCTCGCTTCCCTGCCATTATATCATAAAAGCGCAAAGATTGCAAACGATTTTCATTCCATGCGTATAATTTACGCCGAACGGGAAATAATCGGGGAACAAGAGTAACGGAGGAACATTTCCATGGATAACAACAACGAAAAGAAACCCATCAACAAAAAAGCGTACATCGCCGCAATAATATGTATTGCCGCCGCGATAATCGCCATAGTCGCCGTATCTCTCGCCGTCGGACTGACGCGCGGCGGCGATACTCCCGCACCCGGCGGAGATCCCGTCATAGACGTACCCGCACCCGACGACGATGAAAAGCCGGACGATACGGAAGACCCGGACGAACCCGACGAACCCACCGTCACGACGCCCGAATATACCCTGCCCCTGTCCGAATGCGTACTCGGCAGCGCATGCAGTCTGGAAGAACTCGTATGGTCGGATACGCTGCATTGGTATGCGACGCACAACGGAACGGACTTCACCGCGGAAGCCGGCGCTCCCGTGCTCGCCATATATGACGGCGAGGTGACGGAAGTCGGATACAGCACGCAGGACGGCTATACAGTCACCGTAGCTCAGACGGACGGTTTTACTTCCGTTTATAAATCGCTCTCCGCCGAAACCGCCGTGGAAACGGGAGATACGATATCCGCGGGCGATACCCTCGGTTATGTATCGGACAGCATGACGAGCGAACAGAACTCCGGTCCGCACCTTCATCTCGAAATGACGGACGCCGAAGGCAATCTCATCGACCCTATGACAAAGCTCGACAGCGCGAGCGAGAAATAATAATTATTTGAGAGTTTTTTTCGGGAGTATTTTTTCGGGGAGTACCCTTTTTGAAAAAAGGGTACTCCCCGAACCCCTCCCCGAAAAACTTCAAGTGGGTTTTTGCGCGGTATGCGGGCTTATAAACGGAACAAGCCGACGACGATTGCCGCGGCAACGAGTCCGCACCCGAAAAACTTTAAGTGGGTTTTTGCGCGGTATGCGGGCTTGTAAACGGAACAATTTCATTTCGGACAAAAGATACGGGCGGCTTTTGCCGCCCGTATCCGTGATGATGGGGATGCGGCACATGCCGCATTGTTATGGGTATTGTCCGTTAAAAGCTATATGCGCTTACGGTACGCTGCCGGAATCGGCAGACGCGATCCGCGCACGCGCTCCGTCGTGCTGCGGCTTCTTACGAAGGATAGACTATCGCAAGATCCGTCACCGTCACGACGGTATCGTCCATGGGAGCGAATCCCACGCGTCCGCCGAGACCTGTATCCGTAAGAACTCCCGTCGTTTTGAACACGCCGGCGTCATCCGCGGAGAAATAATCCGGCTGCGCCGTCGTTCCCGCAAATACCACGGGGCTTCCGTTTACGAGAAGTTTGAACGTAAGCGTACCTATATCCACACGGTTAAACGTAATCTCGACAGTGGTATCCTGACCCGGCACGAACGTGCTCGCCGCGGAATATTCCCCGAGAGAACGCTTTGTCTGCGCTCCGCAGGTATGGTACAGCGTGATCGTTCCGTCCTCGGCAAAGTTGATATATAATCCCGCCTGATCAGCCGATCTCGGAGCGGTGCTGCCCGTAACGCCAAGCGTCATGAGATCGAACTCACCCGTCGCATTCAGCTTGAACGTGTACTTGTATTCCTTGTTGTACATCGCCTGCGCCATTTCCGTTATATTTTTTCCGTTATCACCGAGATGAGTATAGCTGCCGGCGACTTTTTCCACCGTATTGAACAGCGTGAATCTGCTTGCGGTGTCCTCTGTGAACACGAGATAACCGTCGTCGTTATAGATAGCTTCGTCGCGCACAGACGGTGATTTTCCGAATGTTTCCCACTGATATGCGTCGAAGAAATCCTTGCCGTCCACGGTATTCACCGTTTTCGCTCCCGTGTATGCTACGCCGAAACTAAGTTCGTCCGTGATTACCGTGCCGGTTTTTTCTTCATCGGGAAGCGGAATAAAGTGCAGATCGGATACCGTCAGCGTCGTCTGATAACCGAAGCAGATCCATAACTGGACAAGCTGATCGGCAGCCGTCGTTTCCATCGAATACGTAAATCTGTATTTTGTTCCGGGAGTGAGTTCACAGGGAATTGCATTTCCGCCCTCTTTATTCCCCTCGTCCGCACCGTGAAGAGGATCCTGCGAAGCGGTTATTGCGGGAGTGGTCTCATCTCCTTCCGTTGTTTTAATCTCGGTCGCGGTATTATCCACGATTTTCGCGCCGAGACGATCGACGGTGGCTGCAGAAGATACGCTGACGTCAAATGTCAGAATAAATCTGCCGACATACGCTTCGCCGTCAATTCCCGGAGCAAAACGCAGGAAAGAATTCCTTATCGCCTCCGCGTCAAGTCCCGTAAACGAAAGGGATTCCGTTCCGGTTCCGCTGACCTGCGTATAATCACCGCCGCTGATCTGTGCCGCAAAGGTCATTTTTTCCGCAATAAGCGTATCATACCAGGTCTGTTTATCGGCAGACGTATGAACGCCGCCCCGGCTCGTCGCAACGAAATCGAATTTGTTAGTCTTGTCTACAACGACGGTCTTACCCGTATCATACGTCATTCTGTAACCGTCGCACGTCGTGCAGTAGTTTCTGGAATTGAAACTGTGCTCGCCTGTCGCCGGGATCGTCACCTGCGCGGCAAGTTCTTCCGCCGTAACTTCTTTGCCTTCGAGATAATACTTCTCGCACGCCGAGCAGTATTCGTATGCTTTGTTTCCTGGCTCAACGCACGTAGGCTCGACTGCTTCATGTTCGACGTAATCGGCATGATTATTCGGATCTATCGGAATTATGACTTCGCTCGCTTCTACAGGCTGCCCGTCTATGAAATACTGTTCGCAGTAGATGCACTGATCGCAGTCCTTAACTCCCTCTTCGACGCAGGTCGCCTCACGTCCTTCAACGGGATATATCGCATGTTCGTGAGTTCCGCTTCCCTCTCCGCAAGCAGCAAGCGCGGCGACGGAAACAGCGAGAACGAACACTGCCGCGAACAGCGCGAATATGATTTTCTTCCCATGTTTCGTCATGTCTTATCC
>CASEMM010000039.1 GCA_949289095.1 uncultured Eubacteriales bacterium
TGTCTAACGTGAGATTGACCACAACAGTTGGACAGACTTGTGGAGGTGAATTTCAGAAGGGTATTTCCCCCTGCAATACTCTTTTCAAAGAAGGGCTTTTCCCCTCCCCCCGCAGAAACTTACGGTTTACTTATACTCATACCAATCGGGGTCATACTCGCGCAGGCGTCTTTCCTCCGCTTCGCGCGCAGCGCGAAGCTCCGCTCTTGCACGCGCCTTTGCGCCGGGATCGTAATCGCCGCGCGCGATTGCCGCGTTGACGCGCCTGCGCTTGCGTATTTTAAGGAATACGAACAGAGCGCAGAGCAACGCGCCTAAGCCGAGCAGAGAATCGAGCAGCGCCCAGAGGAACACGAAGAGCGGAGAGAACGCCGCCGAAGCCGCGGTGGTAGCGTCGAGATTGACTCCGCCTTCCCCGCCGCCCGCGGCATATTCAACCGCCGCGTTATAGGTATCCACCATGGTGTATATGACATTCTTGACCGCCGTGCGCGCCGCGTATGCCACGCCGTTGTCCGACATATCGATGTTTGCCGCCGCCGCGGTCGGAGTGAGCCAAAGGTCGTTGCCGGCAAGCACGCCGCGCGTATAATCCATATACCAGCTTTGATACCAGTCCGTTATGACCGTACCGTCAAAACCCCACTCGTCGCGGAGCACTTCGGTAACGAGCGCATGGTTTGAGCCCGCCCATACCGCGCCGACGCGGTTGAAGCAACTCATGATCGCATTCGCACCTCCGCGCTTGACCGCTATCTCAAAGGGTTTGAGATATATCTCGCGCAGAGCCTGCTCCGTCAGCCACGTATTGCGGTCGGTTGCGTTCTGACCGGAATCGCTCGGTCCGAAATGCTTGATATAGCAATAGAGGTTGTTGGTCTTTGCGCCGTATATGAGCTGTGCGGAAAGCACGCCGGAGAGTACGGGATCTTCGCTGTAATACTCGAAGTTACGCGTGTTATACGGCGAGCGGTGCAGGTTGACGCCGGGTGCGTACCAACCGTTCGCGTTCGTTTCGTTGCCCTCTCTGCCGTGCGTCCTGCCCATTTCAAACAGCAGATCCTTGTTCCAGCAGCAGCCGATGAGCGCCTCGACGGGGTATGCCGTCCACTGCGAAGGCGAACCGGAATTAAGAACGTTATTGCCGAATCCGGCAGGTCCGTCGTAGTCCGCGCGGCGGGGCTTGCCCACCGATTCGAGCGCAATCGTCTGGAAGCCGCCCATACCTATCGTGTTCCTTATCTCGTCGTCGGTTACCTGATCGAGAAGATCCTCCCACTCCGGCGCGTCGTAATCGCCGAGCGTCGCAAACAGCTCCGTATTATACGAGAGCGACGCGCCCGACGAGCCGTTAAGATCTGCGAGCGAGGGCTTATTGCCGTTCACCGTGAACAGCGTCATATCGCCGCTCACACCCTGATCGTACGCCGGTCTGCCGTCATACCCGGAATATCTGTAAGACGCCGCCGCTTCGATCGCACCGTTATCGTTAGGTCCCGTCGCCGACGTACTCATCTGTGCGAGATTGGCAAAGCCGTCCTCGCGGGACAGGTATACCGTGGACTGATGCACCGTGCTGCCGTCTATCGGCACGCCCGCATATGCGTCTTCGCCCGTGAAGCGGGTTATCACGACGTCGCTGTCCGGATTATCCGGATCGACGAGGAACAGCACGTCCTCGGGAGCTTCCATCGTTATGCGGCAGTTGGCTATTTCTTCGCCGTCCGCCGTCGCGGGAGTATGAACGTCCGTCATCAGAGAGAGGATATAGTCCCCCTCTTCCAGTTCATAACCGAACCAGCCGTTGTCGTTTTTGGAATAATCGTCGAAAGACGCCATGTCATACGCCGAGAACGTCAGCGTCACTTCCTCGCTCTCGCCCGGATCGAGTACTCCCGTCTTTGCGAAATCGAGCAGATTCATGTGCGCCTTTTCGATACCGCCGTCCGTGTACGGCGGCGTGTAATACAGCTCCGCCACGTCGCTGCCGGGATATTCGCCCGTATTCTCAACGGTCACTTTTATCTCGTATTCGCCCTCCTCTTCGAGCACCGTCGTCGAGGGCAGCGCGGATACCGTCCATGTGAACGTCGTATACGAAAGCCCGTAACCGAACGGGTATTGCACGACGGCGTCGTAACCCGTGCCGTACTCGTTCCGTATACCGTCGAACAGCCCTTCTTCGTCTGCGGTTTCATACCAGCGGTATCCCATGTAAATGCCCTCGGCATAGCGCACGCTCATTTGAGATATGCCGCCGTAGCTTTCGTATTTAAGATTGCTTATGACGGGATTATTGGTCTGCCAGTCGTAAGCGTAAGTGTCCGCGAGCCTGCCGGACGGAGATATCCGAACCGTCTCCGTATCCCCTTCTTCGCTCTCAACCGTCTTTTCTCCTTTGAGCAAGCGGGGCACGGCGCGCGCTCCCGACTGCCCGGGAAGCCCGATATACATCGCCGCGTCAATGCCGTAGTCCGCATCTTCGAGGAAGCCGAGTTCCATGGCGTTCGTCGTATTGAGCAGCACTATCACCTTGCCGAAATCCGCGGCGGCGATCGCCTCGAACATCGCGCGCTCTTCCGTGGTCAGTTCCAGCCAGCTGCCGTCGGAATACGTCGCGTTGTCTGCCGAAACGTCATACGCCTCGCCGTCGCCGCTGTTTTCACCCGTATAGCGGCTGAGCACGACTATCGCTATATCCGAGTGGCTCTTTGCCTGATCCATCACCGACGACGAATAAAAGTCCGCGCCGGGGTTATACGGACGCATGGACGAAGAACCGTTCACGTCCGCGTCGATATACCCGCCCGCGCCCGAGCGCCAGCCGTTATATGCGGAAATCAGTTCGCTGTTGACCGAAAAACCCTCGGCGGTAAACGCTTCGACAAGCGTCACTTTTTTATCCGGATTTATCGTCGAGCCGCCGCTGCCCTTTCCGGTGAGCAGGAAGCCGTCGTCCGTCGCGCCGAAGCCGAACAGATTGACCGCCCGTTCGTCCGCAGCAAGCGGAAGCGCGGGTACGCCGTCCACATTCTCGTTGCGGAGCAGCACCATGCTGTCCTCCGAAAGCCGCTGCACCATTTCGTCGCCCGCGGCAAGAGCCTCTTCCGCGCCCTCGCCCGCATCGCTGCCGGCAGACGAGCCGCCGAATACCATGTGCAGCGTGGGCGCGTAGTAATTGAGTATGAGGTTGACGGGGATGAGCGCGCCGAGCAAAATCACCGCGACGAGCGCGAGCACTATCGCGCCGACGGGAACGATCATGAGTTTGCGTTTTGTTTTTCCGTTCGTTTTCATGCCTCTTCCTCCCCGACGTATTCTATCTGCAAACGGTCTATGTTGCAAGCCGCCGACGTTCTGTCGTTGTTATTGTGGACAAGATTACTCGTGACCTCGAAACGCACCACGTTATCCCCCTCGACAAGAGGGATCGTTCCGAAGTCCACGTCCTGCCAGTTCACCCACAGCGACTGGTCTCCGTTCTCCGTATCGTCCGTACGCCCGCCGGGCAGCACGGCATCCGTCGTAAGTCCTGTCATTGTGTCCGAACCGGCGGAACCGTAACTTATCGAAAACAGTTCGGAAAAATTCATATCCGCCATTTCAACCGGTATCCACTGGTTGGATGATGACGGAACCAAGATCTGTCCGCTGGACGCACGAAGTATGAGGTGCGCATCGCGCGCGACATCCGACCATATGCGGAACTCAAACACTGCGCCTTTTTTGATATCCCCGAGGTATGCGCCGTCGGACGCGGGTTCGTCCATATTTCCGTTTTCGTCCGTACTTAAAACGGGTCCGGGCGCGATACCCGTCGTCGTCGCGCCGGATTCTCCGACGTCCGTTATCAGTTCGACGTAATTGCGGTCGTTGGGGCGTACGTCCTCCGTCGGATAAATATTCTCCGCCTCGACCACGAAACCCTCATATGCGCGAATGGTAAATTCACTGCTCGATACGCCGATGTAATTTATCCTCGCCGTATGCACTCCCGCCTCGTTTATCGTGAAGTTTCTGACGTCCGTCTCCACGCCGTCGAGCGTGAACGTATAATAGTCCGGGTCGACGGTCACGATATCGCCGTTACTGAAAGTCGCCGTCACGATAAGATCGCGGAAATCGCCCCGCGCACCCACGGGCAGGCTGTTTCCCGTCGCTTTATCGCTGACGGTGAGATTCGTCACTTCCGCATCCACTACCGTTATTCCGTCTATCGTCGCGGACCGGCCGCCGAACGTGAACGTCACGCTGTCGTCGCCCGCGTCAAAAACGGCGGGCGTCATGACGCACCCGTCCTCGCGGTCGGGCAGAAAGTGTCTGACGCTGCCGTCCGAGTACTCCGCGCGGAGCACCGTCAGCGACGCGTCGAACGACTCGCCCTTGTAATAAGTCATTTTCTTTCCCGCGTTGATGCGCACGGAAAGAGCCGTGACCGTCGTCTCTCCCGTACCGCCGCCGTCCGTATCGCCTCCGCCGTCGAAGCAGCCCGTAAAAACAAGGCACGGCAGCAGCGCGCACACGAACAAAAGCGCGAGAAAGATCAGGCACTTTCTCTTCGTCTTCATTATACACCGCCTCCTTTTATATTGTTCCGGCAGCCGAAACCGCCGACATTGACATTCCGATATATAATGCGTTACCGCTCCCCCTCCCGCGCATGAAGCCCGCTTCCGCCCTCTGCCGATTCTGCGGCACGCGGATCGTTTTACGGCGGGGCGGGGTATGCCTTTTCCGTCTACCCCCCTCCTTGCGGGCGGTTTTCTCCGCGCTTGCTGCGCGGTAATTCGACGAAATTATTTACTGCTGCCGTAACGGCAACATGCGTTTCCCGCAACCCGCGGGCGTTTCGCATGCGCCGAAAGCGATCGCAGATGCGGGAAAGACTGCGACTGCGCCTATTCCCTGCTCTTTTCCCCGTCGTCTGATGCTTTTTCGTCCTCTCTGACGGCGTCGCTTATGTTATCCACCCGATCCTCTCTCATCACTTCGCGGATTTTATCCTTTGCACGGCGGCGCCTGCCGAACAATCCGTGCTTTTCCTCGTCGTCCGGCTTCGGTTCCGCGGAAATGACTGCGTCCGGCACGACGAGTTTTTTTCTGCGCTTGCGCGTATCGAGTTTTTCGCGCGTACGGCGGGGTGCGGGCGACGGCGTATGCACGTCTATCTGCGGATATGGTATCTCTATCTGCTCCTCGTCGAAACGGCGTTTGACCTCTTCGAGCAGATCGTAACGCGTATCCCAATAATCCTCCGTCTTTGTCCAGACGCGGCAGAGCAGCACTATCGCGCTGTCGCCGTGTTCGTTTATCCGCACCATCGGCTCGGGATCGTCCAGAACTTTGGGGTGTTTGTCGCAGATGTCGTATATCACGTCCTCCGCGTATTCGAAGTCCTCGTTATACGATATGGAGAATTTCAGATCGAGACGGCGCGTGGGCTTGGCGGAATAGTTGATGACCGCGCCGCTCGTTATCTCGCCGTTGGGAATCATCACGAGCTGATTGTTGTCCGTCGCTATATAGGTATAGAACATGTGGATGTCCTCCACCGTACCCGACTCGCCGTCCGTTTCGACGTAATCGCCCACTTTGAACGGACGCATGACGAGTATTATCATGCCGCCGGCGAAATTGGAAAGCGCGCCCTGCGCGGCAAGACCTATCGCAACGCCTATCGCGCCTATTATCGCGCCTATTCCCGCCGTATCGATGCCGACATAGCCGAGGAATATGACGATGAGCACGATCTTAATTCCCTTTTTTATTATCTGATATACGACGCTGGTTATCGTCTTGTCGCGGCCGTGCTTTATCATTGACTTGCGCACGGCACGCGCGATCAGATTGATTATGAAGAAGCATACGAACAGCACGACGAGTCCGATAAGCAGCCTGAGTCCGTGCGTGGACAGCCACTCTATTATCGTTCCCCAGAACTTATCCCACGTCCACTCCGAACCGTCCGTCGTCTCGGACGAGAGCATGACCGCCTGCATAGCCATATTCCGCCTCCGTATATCTTACGATTCAATATTATCACACAAACGCCGTATTGTCAACGGGTTTGAAAAATCCTTATGCGAAATCGTACAAAAAAGCGCCCGTCCGACGCATTACGCACGTTTTTACGCAACGTCCCGCACGGACTATTTTTCTGCTGCGCGCCCGCAGCGACGCCGTTTGCGGACAGACGCGCTAAACGGCCGCACGGTGCGCGGACAGTCCGGAACACGGGGATGTATCCCGCATACGGACAGCGAAAAAAGACTGCCGACATTTGTCCGCAGTCTTTTTTTATTCCGTTCGGTTACAGCGGTAACAGACGTCCCTGTCACGCTTTCGTGAAGTTATACGCCTCAACGCCGTCGCCGCTCATGAACGCGTTCCACAGGCAGCGGAAACCGGTCACTTCGCATTCGAACGTGCCCGTACCCGCCATTTCGGCATCGCCGACGGAGATCGTGTAAGAAAGAACGTTGTCATCGTTTATCTCCGCTTCGAACGTCACGTCTACGGTCGTTCCGGTAAACGTCTTGTCGCTCTTCAGTATCTCCGCACGGTCGGTATCCTCATCGAACGTAACGCCGGGCACGAAAAGATCGCATACGGTGAAACCGTCAGCGGTTTTCGCTATACCGAAACGCAGTTCGTATTCTGCGGTATTGACGTAA
>CASEMM010000040.1 GCA_949289095.1 uncultured Eubacteriales bacterium
GTGACTTTCATTCCGGAATACGAGCGGAGCGTGATCGTATCGCCTACCTGCGTACCGTCCTCTTCGAGCAGGAACATTTTGCCCGTTTTATCAACGACCGCAAACCTGCCCACTGCGTCGCTCCAATACGCGCCTTTGAGAACGTCCGTCCTGCCCACGCCCGACGTCACGACGCCAAACGGGAGGCTCGTCGCTTCAACGGGCTTCGCGCCGTTCTCTATCTCGCTGAGCGGGATCGAATACACCTTATTGCCGAACACGAAGATATACAGCACGCCGTCCTTTATCATGAGCTGCGAATTGTCGCCGTAATTGGAGTTGATAATATTTCCGCTTCCATCGCGCGGGATATTCGTATCCACGGCTACGGTATTCGCAACGACTTCGTATGTGGACGGGTCTATCTTATATATCGCCGTATTCACGTTGCCGCCCGTGTTGAGCGCCATATAGATATACTCTCCGTCGGACACGCCGCCCTGCGAATATCCCGACGTAAGATCGCCTATCTGTCCGACGCTTCCCGTCGCGGGTTCGACGACGAACTGCGGCTCGTAATGTCCGTCCGCACAGGACGCGAGGAACTCGCCGAAATTGAGATTATAATCCCTGTCCTCGGGGATGAGCGGAAGCGAAGCGCGCATTATGCACGACTCATCTCCGCCGACGTTCGCAGGCGTGCTGTTGCCGAATTTAAGCGCGGAGAAGTAGAAGTCGCCGTTGTGATACGCTATACCCTGAGTGTTCGTTCTCGCGGGATTTAATATAATGTCGCTGCCCATCAGCGCGACGGTATTCGGGATAACCACGCGCCCGACATAAGTGCCGTCCCATTCATAGACGTGGATAACGGGGGTATACGTTCCGTCACGGGTAAAGTTGAAGAAGATATAGTCGTCGCTGCCCGTCATTCTCTTGACTTCGCCCGCGGAATCGGATGAGAGAGTGAAGCTGCCCGTCTGCTTGAAATCCGCGTCATACAGATAGACGTTACTGCCGATACGCACCGCGAAGCGCTGCGCGACGTTGCTCCAGCTCACGTCCTCTATCGTCTGACCTTCCAGCTCTTCGAACGCGAATCCTTCATATGCGGTAAACGTAACTCCGTCGGTGAAGCCCTCGCCTGCGGGAGCCGCCATAAAGCCGCCGCCATTCCTGAATGCTATTATATTGCCGTTGTAATACATCAGTCCCGCGCAGGACTCGCGCACCATGGGAGCGTTCGACGAACTGCTTGTCGCAATCACTTCGCCGGTCTCGGGGTCTACTTTGGAGACGATGAACGCTCTGTCGTCTTGGGAATAATTCGTTCCTCCCGTATAGATGTATTCGCCGTCCGAGCAGATGCTGTGCACATAAGCGCCGCTTATCTCATGGCTCCAGTCCGCCACCTTTTCTATGTCGAGATCGAATTCGGAGCCCGTCGACGCGCATTCGGAGATGTAATCGCTCATGGACTCGTAGAATTTACCCTCGTACTTCGTCGAAAGATCGAGGCGGTCTATCGCAAGTGTCGCGGAATCGTCGAACGTCAGCACGATTTCGTTCGCACCCGCATTGAGCGCGAGATCGGGCAGAGACACGTCCGTGAACATGTATTTGTCCGCGTCTGCCGCAGCCTGACCGTCAAGCGCGTAATTCCTGTCTATCGGCACATATCTGCCGTTGACTGTGAGCGACGCCACGGACGCGAGATTGACGGGCACTATCTCCCCGCCCTCTTTCGTGCGGTTGGCTATGCGCATAGAGAAGTTCGTCTTGGCTATCCTGTCGCTTTCGAGCGCGAAGGATATGCGGTTCGCTCCTTCGACCGCCGTCGTCTCCGCTTCCTCTTCGACAAGCGTGCCGTATTCGTCATACGCCCAGCCGGTGACGGTCTTGTTCTCGCCGCCCGTTGCAGTCGCCTCCTCCGCGTCTATGCCGTTGCGCACGCTCGCCGCCACCCGGCAATAGACGTTGCGGTCAGCTTTGAACGTTATCGTGAGCACGCAGTTCTTCATGAACGACGCCTTTTCGACATTGCCCGTAACTTCGTATGCGTTGCTGTCGCCGAGAAGCAGACGGTTGCCGCTGACGTACGTCGCACGGACGGGCGGCGCGGCGCTCACAAGATCCTGCCCTTCGGAAAGAAATACTTCGCCCTCGGGATTGAGCGCAACCACGTCTCCGTCGTCATAATCCTCTTCGGATACGACGGTTATCGGGACTTCCGCCGTTATTTCGCTCTCTTCGTCGGCGTACGCGACCGTCGCGGACTCCGTGCCCGCAGTCAGATTGCCTTCCGTTTTGACCGTCAGGTCGCTTGCGTCGAGCGGCACCGTCGTGCCGTCGTTATACTCGGCGACCGCCGTCATACCGTCCTTATCGAACGGCATTGCGTCGCTGTAATAAATGCGGTACGGCTTTTCTTTTACCGTCAGCGTTTCGAGCGCGACGTGCGTCAATGTTACGGGGACTTCCGCCGTCTTGACGACGGGTTCGGGGGCCTCTTCGCCCTCTTCCGCCGTCGGCGTCCATGTGTAAGTTATCGTCACCGTGCCGCCCTTTTCCGCGAAGTCCGCGGGCGCGGTCACCGTATAATCACCGAGCAGTATCTCGTCGCGGTTCTGTCCCTTTTCCGTGAAATGCGCCGTGACGACGAAGTCATCGGGCTCGGGGACGGCTCTTCCGTTGTCATAGAACTCCGCACCCTGCGCGAGGCTTGCCGTTATTCCGACGAGTTCGAGCGGCAGACTGTTCAGGTATTTCTGATGCTCGCGCTCCGCTATCGCCGCGTCGTAATAATTCTTATAGTTCGCCCAGGACGGCACCATCACGGATATCGCCACTACCGCACAGAGAGTGAGTGTAACGGCTATGACGAATACCGTCAGAAATTTTTTGCTTCTGAACTTACTCCATATGCTCATCATCGTTCTCCTTTGCCTCGCCGGCAGCTTTCGCCTGTTCGCGGCGGGCGCGCCTCGCCTCGCGGCGGCGCTCCTTCGCCTCTTCCCTTTCGCGCGCATGCTGTTCCTGCACGATGTCCGCAAGACGGCACGCAGCACCCACGCTCGTTTCGTCGCGCAGTTTTATCTTCGTGTAGTCCAGCCTGATTCCGAGCGATTTCCTCTCCCCGCGGATCGCGTCGTTATCCAGCTTGAAGTACGCCACGGGCGTTCCGCGCTTTATCTTTATCGTCATCACGGGTTTCCCGTCCGTCTTGACGGTCACGCCGTGAGTCCCCGCAATCTCGACCGCTCCTTCTTTGCCGAGAACGTACGACAGCACTCTCCCGACGTAATCTTTACGTTCGTCGGACAGTTCCCCGTATTCGTCGGCATACGTTCTCGCGGCAATATTTTCCGAAGGGAATGCGGCGCTCACGCCGTCTGCGGACAAGTTCTCATCGTCTTCGGGCGGCTGCTCTTCCAAATACTCTTCGCCTGCCGATTCTTCGGGCGGCTGCGCATACTGCGGATCGGCATAACTTCCGTAATCTTCCGGCGGACTTTCTTCCGCCGCCCCCGCGGCGGTCATATCCGCGGCGACAAACGCTCCGGCGTCCACCTCGGGATTATCGATATATCTGCCGAATTCCACGGGACCGTCGAACGAAGGATCGGGCGTATTCTTCTTTTTCTTGAACAATATGCTGATCACGACGAGCCCCGCCCACATCGCGCACAGCAGACCGGCGCAGACGTCCACCGTCGTTATGAACGGTTTCCACCACTCCCAGCCGTTTATGGACGTGCTCGAAACAAAGCTGTCGCCTTCGTCGGGATTGAGCTGATACATTCTCGCATTGTAATCGGCGCGCAGCCACATATACAACACCTGATGCACGGAGTCGCGCAGACGATGCTGAATGCGCGCGGAGGAGTTTTCGTTATAGGTGACGTCTTTGAGAGTGCCCAGCACGACGCCCATGCCGAAGTTGCCGCCCGCACGGAGAATGGAATCGCAGTAGGGGTTGGTGCCTATCGCGTCCGTAGTTATCGCGCCCTTGAAGTCCCACTCGCGGCGAAGTACGCCGGTAAGCAGTGCGATCGTCGTTTCGGAGTGCTCCGCGCCTATGCCCTGATACGTCGTCATCGCGCCGAGGGCTCCTCCGTCAACGAACGCCTTGCGGTAAGAACGCAGATAAATCTCGCGGAACGCCTGCTCAGTCAGCCATATGCTGTCGCCGCCGTATCCGTAAAGCGCGAAGTGCTTAATGAAACAATACTTGCCGCGCGTGTTCAGTCCCCTGACCGCATTGGATATGATCGTGCCCGCAAGCATCGCGTCCTCGCTCGGGGACTCGTGATTGCGCCCGAACAATGCCGTTCTGTGGCAATCGATCGCCCAGCCCCAGAGCCCCATGACGCCTACACTGTCCATGTCCTCTCCGTACGCCTTGCCGAATTCATACGCAAGATTGGGATTCCACGTCGCGGCTATGACGACCATCGTCGGGTAACCCGTGCCGCGCGGCGCGGTAGTAAAGCCCTTGATCTGCGACGGTCCGTCGTAATCGACGAGACGGGGTTTGCCGACGGACGCCACGGGATCGCTGCCGTAATAGCCGTTTATAAGTTCGACCGCCTAGGCGATCGTCACCTGATTGAGAACTTTTTGCCACTCCGGGTCGTCATAGTCCGCGCCCAGCTGCTCGCCGAGTTCGGTTATTTTGCCGGATCCGTCCGCAAGTCGGAGAGAACCTCCGTTTCCCCACGTCGGTTTTTCCGTCGGAATCGGATCGCCGAACTCGTCCGCGTCCGTCGCGTTGTCCCATGCGATCGCGCG
>CASEMM010000041.1 GCA_949289095.1 uncultured Eubacteriales bacterium
GCCGTTTCATGTTCTGCACGGACGACCGTAATCTCGAAGACGTCGCGGAGCGCGGCACGATAGACAACTGCGTGCGCGTCGCCGTGTCGTGCGGCATGGCTCCGCTGCGCGCAGTGACGCTCGCGTCGCTGAACGCCTGCCGCGCTTACGGCATACCGCGCAAGGGCGCGATCGCTCCTGGGTATGCCGCCGACTTCTTCATATGCGACGATCCCGCGGAGTGCGTCGCGGACGAAGTGTATTACGGCGGACGGCTCGTCGCGCGCGGCGGGAAACCGCTGTTCGGGCGCGGCGGCGCGGACGCTTCCGCATTCCGAGGCACCGTGCGGCTGCCCGATCTGACGGAGAAGGACTTCGCGTTTCCGTTCTCGCGCGGCATGCCCGTCATCGAGGTGTTTCCCGACACGCTGTTTACGCGGCTTTCGCGCGCGGAGAGCGCGGACGGACTGAATCTCATGTGCTGCATAGAACGCCACCGTGCGAGCGGAGAGATCGGGCACGCGTATGTGCGCGGCTTCGGCGTGCGGGGCGGAGCGGTCGCGCAGACGGTGGGGCATGATTCGCACAACGTCACCGTGCTCGGCGATAACGCCCGCGACATGCTGTTCGCCGTGCGCGCGCTGGGGCGGGACGGCGGATTCGCCGTCGCGTCGGGCGGAAAGGTGACGGCGGAATGCGGACTGGATATTGCGGGGCTGATGAGTTCGAAGAGCGCCTCGGATGCGCTTGCGGAGCGCAGGGCGCTGCGCGCCGCGGTGAGCTTACTCGGACATGCGGATGGGATAGAGCCGCTCATGCTGCTATCCTTCCTCACGCTCACCGTCATACCCGAAGCCAAGCTGAACACAAAGGGACTTTACGACGTGACGCACGGAAAGTACGTTTACAGAGGATAAGGAGAATACATGAAGATAATACACTGCGCAGACCTGCATCTCGGCTCGCGCATGAGCTCGGGACTTCCCGCGGACAAGGCGGAAGTCAAGAAGACGGAAGTGCGGCAGGCTTTCGGCAAAATGCTGGCGTACGCCCGCGAGCACGGAGTGAAGGCGATACTGCTTTGCGGCGACGTGTTCGACAGCGACAGACCTTTCAAAAAGGACAAGGAGTATTTCTATAACGCCGTGCAGGGCAACGCGGATATCGATTTCTACTATCTGCGCGGCAACCACGATACGGGCGAATCGTATACCGAAGAGCTGCCCAACTTAAAGACGTTTACGCCCGACGGCTGGACGACTTACGAGCTCGGAGAGGGGATCACCGTCAGCGGCGCGGAGATGACGGGCGGGAATGCCTCTTCGCTTTATGCGCAGCTTTCACTGCCGCGCGATAAGACGAACATAGTCATGCTGCACGGCACTCCCGGCAGTTCCGCGGGCAGGGACATGGTGTGTCTGCCGCGGTTGAGGGATAAGAACATAGACTATCTCGCGCTCGGGCATATTCACGCCCGCTCGGAGGGCGAAACGGGCGACCGCGACCGCGGCGGGGTATACGTCATGCCCGGATGCCTCGAAGGCAGGGGCTTCGACGAGCCGGGCGAAAAGGGGTTTTATATCCTTGACGCAGGCGGGGGAAGCATAAGTTACGAGTTCGTCGTCAACTCGCTGCGCGTCGTGCGCGCAGCCGATGTAGACGTGAGCGCGGCGGACAGCGTGTATTCCGCCGTTGAGATCGTGCGGGAGGCAGTGAAGTGCGGCAAGAACGACATAGTGCGCGTCGAGCTTACGGGCGAAACGGACTTCGACGGCGAAGGCATGGAAAAAGACGTTCTGCGCATGCTGGACGGAAAGTGCTGGCACTCGACGGTAAAGGACAGGACGCGGCGGAAGATCGATTATTCCGCAGCCGAGGGCGATCTGTCGCTGCGCGGCGAGTTTATGCGGCTCGTCGCCGCGAGCGATCTGACGGACGACGACATGAAGCGGGACGTGATAAACGCGGGACTGCGCGCGCTCGCGGGCAGGGAGGTTGAATTATGAAACTCATATCGTGCCACATAAGCGGTTACGGCAATCTCCGCAACAGGGATATAGCGTTCGGCGACGGACTGACGCAGATATGCGAGCCCAACGGCTTCGGCAAGACCACGCTCGCGTCGTTCATCAAGGCGATGTTCTACGGGCTTCCCGCATACCGCAAGGGCGGCGAGGAGGATTCGGAGCGCGCGCGTTACTACCCGTTCGGCAGGGGCGCGTTCGGCGGCTCGCTGACGTTCGAAAAGGACGGCGCGGTATATCGCATAGAGCGCGGTTTCGGAGAAAAGAGCGACAAGGACGACTACCTCAAAGTATACAAGAACGACAGGGAGTGCGACGATTTCGGCGCGGACGTCGGCAAAAAGATATTCGGCATGGACCGCGAGAGCTTCGAGCGTACGGTGTTCATCGATTCGCGCGCGACCGAAATGTACGCCACGGCGGGCATGAGCGAAAAGCTGGGCGGTTATGCGGATGCGACTGAGGGAAAGAATACGTTCGAACATGCGATGAAACGCCTCGAAGATTATGCGAAGAGCTTTAAGGCGGCGCGCGGTTCCGGCGGACTGATAAACTCCGAGCGCGAAAACATCCGCGATCTTACCGACCGGATACATAACCTCGAAAGCGAGGAAGCGACGCTGACGGGAAAGTACGGGCGCTCGAAAGAGCTTCGTTCGGAGATAAACGCGCTGACCGCCGAACTGACGGAGGCGGGCAAAGCCAACGCCGTTGCCGAACAGTGGAACAACTACGACGGCATGCTGCGCAGCATACGCGAAACGGAAGAGGAGCTTGCGCGGACGGCGGCGGCATACCCCGGCGGGATTCCGACGAACGACGACATCGCGGAGGCGCGGCGGCGGAAAGACAGGCTGAACGAGCTGAGCGTCGGCAGGGAAACGCGCAGGTTCGGAGACGAGGACGCGCGT
>CASEMM010000042.1 GCA_949289095.1 uncultured Eubacteriales bacterium
TCTCGTTTCTGCTAACGTTATATACCCTTTCCGCAAAATTGTCAAGCGTTTTTGCGCAAATTTTCAAAAAAATTTTTTAAGCCGTTTTTCAAAACGGGTATTGACAACGCGTCGTCTTTATGTTATTATACCTTATATGAAAGATAATATTAAAAAGACCGTTGCTGCGGTCATTTACGGAGTTTCGATAATATCCGTCGCCACCGCTATGATAAGCCTGTTCGTCAACATGCTGACGTTCACGGCATACAGCGATTTCTCGGGCGGCGTCGGTCTTGCCGATAATCAGTTTGAAACGATACGCAATCTGTTTATCGTTTCGACGGTGTTTGCGGCGGCACTGCTGATCGTGCGCGGAATAATGCTGATCACGAAACTTAAATCCAAAAGCGGAAAGCCTCATATCATATGGACGGTCTTTTCGTTGCTGTTCCTTGCCGTGCTTCTTGCAATGCTCATCTGGGCGTTTGTCGAGACTTTTTCCATTCCCGAAGGTTCCATGACTTCGAGCGTCGGCACAGTCGATTACACCGAACTGTCCATGTTTACGACAATGCTCGCGTCGCTCATGCAGTTCTTCGTTTCCGTATTGTTTATGATCGGCGCGGGTGTATATATCCGTAAAAACAAAACCGACGACGGCGCACCTGCCGGACAGACCGCTTCCGCAGGACGGAATCCCGCAGGACAAAACACACCCGCAGGACAGAGCGCTCACCCGGGACGGAACGCTCCCGCACCGTCGGAGCGTACTGCACAAAATACGAATATCCCGCACGGCATGGCAACGCAAAACGCGAAAAACAACGAGGAATCAAAATGAAAAAATTTTTGCTTGCGGTTATTGCCGTTGCATTGGTTGCCGTATCCGTCACGCTCTGCGCGTGCGGAGGCGCGGACGTATACGTTAATATAAGCGGAAATTACGAAAACATCGGAATGAACGAAGCGTATAACACGATCAACCGCAGCGGAAAAGAACTCAGCGGAAGCTATGAGATGTATTACTTCATTGAAATGCGGAACGGAAGATCAGTCAACAGCATAGAAATGAACGGACTGATTTCCTTTTCCGAAGGCAAGGTCAGGATGTCCGCAGACGGAACGAAACGCTATATCGACAGCGATAAAACCAAATTTTCGGTATATTCCGACGGCACTTTCGTCTATCTGAAGACGGGCGAATCTGAGGAGAAATGCGCATACGCGCTTTCGAACGGCAACAGCGACGAGTATGCGCCGTATTCGGTCAGTCATTATCTTCCGACAATCGGTTATAAGTCCGTATTCTCCGCAATGCAGTCCGGTTCGGCGGGAATATCCTGCTCCGTCGCGGAAACGGATGCCGAAACAAAATTCCGGATAAACGTCAGTTCGGACATACTCGATCTCAATCAATCGTTCTCGGCCTTATCGATGCCTTTGCAGCTATATATCATAAGCAACGGCAAGGAAATAACGGGAATGGCGGCTAAAGGAAGCGGTGACGCAAAATACATCGATCACAGCGTGAAGGCGGAAGCGGACATACGGCTGAACCGCACAAACGAAGCGGTTACACTGCCGTCCGATCTCGCCGAATACGAACTCAGCGATTAACGATCCGCATACGGTCAGCGGCTGCCGATAAGGCAGCCGCTTTTAATGCGCTTTCCCCCTCCCCGAATACGTATTATTGTGACGGTTTTGAGAAAATTTGTGTCGGATATACGAAATCGAAGATACCGTATTGACAAACCGGGTCATCGGTAGTACAATTATCATATAAATACAATCACGGAGGAAGGATTATGAAATCAAAGAAAAAAATCGCAACGATCGCGCTTGTCGCGGTTCTGGCGGCAGTTTCGGTCGCAGCGCTGACCGCCTGCTCGCCCGATTATGTGAACATAAGCGGCAATTACACGCAATCCACCGCTGCGGAAGTAAGTTCTTTTCTCGAAGAAAGCAATGCTCAGCCTTACGGTGCATATAATTTTTATTACCTGGCGGAAAGCCGCGCCGGAGACGCAAAACTGAAAATGGAGCTGGACGGCATTATGGAGCTGAGCGACGCCGGGGTAAAGATGTCCGTGGATTACGACATGGAGATAAGCGCGGCAGGTACGTCCACGGCGGCTGAAATGTCGGTATACAGCGACGGCGAATACATATATATCGTCAACGGCGATTCGAAATACAAAACTCCCGTTTCCGGAAGCGAAAGCTCCGGAGGGGTCGGAACGGATACGGCCGTCGGAGTCCCCTCGGTACCGTATGAAGATATCGTCGAACTGCTTCAGGGCAGCGACGTCGAATGCTACGTATCCGAATCCGGAAGCGAAACAAAGATAAAAATCATAGTGAACCTCACAAATCTCGGATTGGACGAAAGCATGTTTTCGGCAGATATTCCCGTCGAATATTACATAGTTATCGATGACGGACGTCTCACCGGAATAGCTGCGAAATGCGACGGAAACGTGGTATCGAACGGAACTAACGTTAATGTTAAAGTCGACATTCAGCTCGGCGCCACCGACAAAAGCGTATCTCTTCCCTCCGATCTCGGTTCGTACGCGGAAATTTAACCGTATTTTTACATTCGAAGATATCCGAACGGTTTACGGATATCCAAAACCTGCCCGTTCTGCCGCAAGACAGGGCGGGCAGGCTGCCGTCAACCGTTACGGACAACAGACCCCCTATACGGAAGTCGGTTCGCAGAGGTGCGGAATGAACGAAAAAGAA
>CASEMM010000043.1 GCA_949289095.1 uncultured Eubacteriales bacterium
GATCTCGAAATACTTCCGGTAATCAATAAAATAGACCTTCCGAGCGCACGTCCGGAGGAAGTCAGGAAGGAGATAGAAGACGTCGTCGGCATCGACGCGTCGGAAGCTCCGTTAGTCAGCGCGAAAGAGGGCATCGGCATAGAAAAAGTGCTTGATATGATTGTAGACAAAGTGCCGCCTCCTTCGGGAGATGAAAACGCGCCTCTCAAATGTCTCATATTCGATTCCTATTACGACAACTACAAAGGCGCGGTATGCCTTGTCCGCGTCATGGACGGCGAAGTGAGCGCAGGCATGCGCATAAAGATGATGGCGTCCGGACGTATATACGACTGCGTTGAAGTAGGCGTATTCAATCCGAAACCGCTGCCGGTCAAAAAACTGTCTGCGGGTGACGTAGGCTATATTGCCGCCAGCATAAAAGCGATAGCGGAAACGGCACCGGGAGACACTGTGACCGACGCCGACAATCCGTGCGCCGAGCCGTGCCCCGGCTATAAGGAAATTCAGCCCGTCGTATACAGCGGAATCTTTCCCGTGGACGGATCGAAATACAACGATCTCAAAGACGCTCTCGAACGTCTCAAACTCTCGGACGCCGCACTCCGTTTCGAACCTGAAGTCTCCGCGGCGCTGGGATTCGGATTCAGATGCGGTTTTCTCGGACTGCTGCATATGGAGATCATTCAGGAAAGATTGGAGCGGGAATACAATCTCGATCTGATCACTACGGCTCCGGGCGTCACTTATAAAGTGCACAGGACGAACGGCAGCGTGGAAACCGTAACCAATCCTTGCAATCTGCCTCCGTCAACCGAAACGGCATATATAGAAGAACCCATGGTAAATGCGGAAATATATACGCCGCCGGCATATATAGGCGCCATCATGGAACTCTGTCAGGATAAGCGCGGTATTTACGAAGACATGCAGTATCTCGATGCGAGCCGCGTCCGTATGAAATACCGCATGCCGCTGTCCGAAATCGTCTATGATTTTTTCGACGGACTCAAATCACGCAGCAGGGGATATGCGAGCCTGGATTACGAACTCTGCGGCTACGAAAAGAGCGATATGGTCAAGCTGGATATTCTGCTCAACGGAGAAGTGTGCGACGCGCTTTCGCTGATCATTCACCGCGACAAAGCGCAGGCGCGCGGCCGTACTTTGGCTGAAAAACTCAAAGAGGTTAGTCCGAGACAGCTTTTCGAAATTCCGATACAGGCTGCCGTGGGCGGTAAGATAATCGCGCGTGAAACGGTAAAAGCAATGCGCAAGGACGTTCTTGCAAAGTGTTACGGAGGAGACGTTACCCGCAAGAAAAAGCTGCTTGAAAAGCAGAAAGAGGGGAAAAAACGCATGAGGCAGTTCGGCAGCGTGGAAATTCCTTCCGAAGCGTTCATGACGATTCTCAAACTGGATAACGACTGATATGAAAATTACGGATATATCGGCGAAAATTCCCGGCTGCAGAGTGTATCCGGGGGATCCCGTCCCGAAGATCGCAGCAATATCCGACATCGCCGCCGACGGATGCGCACTGTCAATGCTTTCTCTTTGCTCGCACAGCGGCACTCATGTAGACGCGCCCGCGCATTTTCTTGCCGGAGGATACGGTGCGGATCGAATACCGCTCGAAAACTGTATCGGCGAATGCACCGTGACAAGCGACGTAAAAACTGCCGTCGAAATCGCCGAACGCGGCGCGAAAAGGATAATTTTCAAGGGAACGGATATAACCGCAGACGATGCGCGCAGACTCGCCGGCAACATTCTGCTCGTCGGTACCGACGGACTGAGTTTCGGCGAAATGTCCGGGGAACAGGAGGCAGTACATAAAATCCTGCTGTCGGCAGGTACGGTTCTTCTCGAGGGGCTGTCGCTCGGCGAAGCGAAGTGCGGCGAATATGTACTCGTTGCGCTTCCGCTCAGATTAGCGGGCTGCGACGGCAGTCCTGTGAGAGCGGTGCTTCTGTCATGAAATCTCTCGGTATATACGTTCACATACCTTTCTGCAATTCCAAATGCGCATACTGCGATTTCGTATCCGCCGTGCGCACGGAAGATGAAATGAACAGGTATTTTTTGCGGCTGAATGCCGATATCGCCGATTTCGGCAGAAGCGGTTACGCGGACGGTTATACGGTCGACACCGTTTATATAGGAGGCGGAACGCCGTCGTGTACGGACGCATGCTGCATAGCGGAAGTTCTTTCTACACTGCGCGCCGCGTTCAATATCCGTGACGACGCCGAGATTACAATCGAGGCGAATCCGGAATCGCTCACCCGGCAGAAAGCGGAAATATATGCCTACGCCGGCATAAACCGCATAAGCATAGGCTTACAGGCAGCAGACGACAGGCTGCTTGCTGCAATAGGCAGGAGGCACACCGTCGCCGATTTCGTACGCGCAGCAGACATTGCACAGGAGTTTTTTCCGGAAACGTCCGCCGATATGATGCTCGGACTCCCCGGGCAGACAATGACCGATGCCGAACGCACCGTAAAGCTTATCGCCGGACGAGGGTTCACGCACGTTTCCGCATATGCGCTCAAAGTCGAAGAGGGTACGCCGCTCGCTGAAAGCGGGTACGTTCCCGACGATGATTTTTCCGCCGATCTCTATACGTTCGTGCGCGGAATGCTGATCGGTCTCGGATACGAGGGATACGAGGTCAGCAATTTTGCGTTTCGGGGACATGAATGCCGCCACAATATGCGCTACTGGACGCGCAGCGAATATGCGGGTTTCGGCGTATCCGCACACTCTTTCTTCGCGGACGAACGTTATGCCGTCGTTTCGGACTTCGGAAAATACCTTTCCGGCGCAGGAACGGTCGAAAGACGGTACATACCGCCGCGAGGAGAAGAAGCCGCAAGAGAAACGATAATGCTTGCTCTGCGCACGTCTGCGGGGCTCGATCTTAAACAATTTGAGGGTAAATTCGGATACGACCTGCTGCGCGAGCGGTCGGCCGAAATCAAAACCCTATGCGACGGAGGATTTATTTCAACGGACGGAAACAGACTGACGCTCACCGAAAACGGTCTCTACGTCATGAATGATATCATAATACGGCTGGCTTTCTGACAGCCGTTTTTTTTGTAAAATTTTCAAAATACCCCCGAAAACAACGGCAATTTGTCCCCCTGTATTATAGAAAGACTTTTTTAGGAGGTAAACATGAGCAAAAAAGACGAACGACGAGATGCGCTTTTGCGGTCTATCCGCAGGCGGAGCGGGCGGCGCAATGACAGACCGCGAAATAGGTAACGCATATCTCGCGGAAACGAGTTTGTGGGCGGCTTTGCAGAACGTCTGTGATCTCGATCTCGTGCATATCTACATTGACAGGGAGGACGTGCTTGTTATAGACAAATTCGATCAGTTATAAAAAATTCACAAAAAATTTCATAAAAACCTCTTCCAAAGTTCATAGAGATATGATAAAATATATATAAAA
>CASEMM010000044.1 GCA_949289095.1 uncultured Eubacteriales bacterium
GCCGAACGGGAATTGCACTACGGATTCGTATCCGCCGGGATAGCCGTTCTCCTCGCTCCACAGCCCTTCGGCATACGCCGTTTCATACCATTTATATCCCACATAGATGCCGGCGACCTTGTCGAGGTGGCTGCCGCCGTCCGAGTATGACGTCCCCGTCCATATCGCGGAGGGATTGGTCATGAGGTCGTATGCGAAAGTATCCGTAGTGTGTCCCGACGGGGAAACCTCGCCGTACAGCAATTTCGGAAGTGAGGAAGCAGCGCGCGTACCCGTATACCCGACATACATACACGCGTCCAGCCCGGGAACGGTGTCGAGGAAGCCCAGCTCGAACTGGCTGCATGTGTTGATGAGCACGATGACGTTCTCGTAATTCGCGCCGACGTATGTCAGCAGCTCTTCCTCTTCCGTCGAGATTTCGAGGAAGTGACGGCCGCTGACCGTCGTCCTGCCGTCCGGACCGTCCTTGGGCTGCGAGGTCTTGGAACAATCTCCGCCCTCGCCCATAAGGCGGGAGATGACGACGAGCGCCGTATCCGAATACTTCTTTGCATCGTTCAGCAGCGATTCGGTATACCATTCCCTGTCCGAAATCGACGGTTCGACGAGCGGCATAGCGTCCGTTATATCGCCCGTTTTCCAGCCGGACGCAAGGAGATAAGGGCGCTTATATCTGTAATACATATTATACAGATCCTCGTTATAGCGGATACCGTAGTCGTTCAGCGCCTTATAGAGATCGATATTTTCGCTTATGTCGTCGTTCTCGGGCAAAACACCGCCCGAAGAAACGTTGCCGCCGCCCGTGCCGTACAGCCAGTCTATCGAATGCCAGCCGAACACGTTTACCTGCGGCGTTTCCGCCGTGTCGAGCGGAAGCGCGCCGTTTTCGTTTTTGAGAAGAACGGTGCCCTCCTCCACTATGCGCTGCGCCATCTTCTGCCCGGACGCAGACGATGCGGAACGCTCCTCTTCGTCCACTATCGGCTGCGCAAGCACGCTGTTTATCACCGATTCGTACTTGAAAGCTATCGCGTTGCCTATTGCGACCGCGACAACAAGCGCGACGATGATGACGCAGCTGATAATGAGCCTGATCAGCCCCGCCTTAACGGAGCTTTTCCCTGTCTTGTTTTCCACAATATCCTCCCCTGATATATCGTCCGGCAAAACGGTTACCGTCACCGGCAGTATAAGTATAGCACGACGATCGCACTCCCGCAATACGCTTTGCACGAATTGCACTTAATCTTGCGCGTTTTGGTTTCCGTGCCGACAGCCTTTATTTGGAAAGAGTATTGCAGGGGAGAAAGACCCTTCTTTTCAAAGAAGAGTCTTTCCCCCTGCACTTCCTTTCCCTTTGGGGTTACCCCCCCCATAACCGCGCTTGCGGTGTCTTTTCAAGAATCTGTCGCGTTTCCGAGTCGCCGCACCTTGCGGTGAGCATGTAAAGTTTTTGCGGTACGGAACAAGCCGCATAAATCGAAACTCCGTAACTTGCCGTGCGCAAGCACACCTTGCGGTGAGCAAGTAAGGCTTTTGCGGTACGAAGCAAGCCGCGCAAATCGCAGCCCCGTGATTTGCCGTCCGCAAGGACCGGTGGGCAAGTAAGGCTTTTGCGGTACGAAACAAACCGCATAAATCGCAACTCCGTAATTCGCCGTCCGCAAGGACCCGCAATCGCTGCTTTCACGGGAATAGGTAACTTGGCTTTTATAACTGCATATTTGCCTTGTAAAAAGCAAGAAACAATCGACTTGTCATCGATTGTTTCTTTTTCGTATAAGGTTAAAATATTCTTCGCGCGAGCGGTTAAGGCTGTGCCCCATTCAACTTTATCCGCCACGCCATAAACAATCCGCATTTGCTTATTTTTCTTGATAAGGTGAAAAACTTCTTCGCGCGAGCGGTTAAGGCTTTGCCTTAACAAGGGGCTTGTCCCCCGAGCGCACCCGTCCTTTGGCGTTCGCGCTTTGTCGAGGAATACTCGCGCCGCGCACAGCGCGGCTGTGAGTATGAACGCAGACAAACAACCGGCGCGAATAAATCGGCGCGATTTACCTCCCCTCCGGTATGACTATACTCAGGCGGAATATGCCTTCGGACGCCGAAACGCGCAGCATGCCGCCGTAATTTTCGGCAAGCGCGCGTATGCTTTTCATTCCGAAACCGTGATTTACGCCGTCCGCTTTCGTGGTGACGGGCAATCCGTCCGCACCGAGGGAGAGTTCGCCCGCATAATAATTATCCGAGCTTATGACGGTCATTCCGTTTTTGCGGTCGACGTGCAGGTTTATGCAGCGTTTGGCGGGTTCGTCCACTTTCATGACCGCTTCTATCGCATTGTCGAGAATATTGCCGAACAGCGCATAGACCTCGCCGCTCTTCATGAACGAAATACAGCCGCCGTCCGCAAGGCATGTGAGCGTTATTCCCTTTTCGTGACAGAGCAGACTCTTTTCCGTGAGGATTATGTCGAGCGCGTCGTTGCCCGTGCGTATGGACGTGTCGTATATGGATATGAGGTCGGACAGTTCTTCCACCGCCTCGCTGTCCGCTATGCCCTGCCCGCTCGCAAACGTGCGTATACGGTATTTGAAATCGTGGCACTTGCGGTTTATCAGCCGTATGCTTTCCTCCTGCACGGCGTAATTCTTCTGCTGCTGACGGAACAGTTCGGAGAGAACCGCTTTTTCGTATTCGGCGTCCCGCGTCTTGACCATGCTCATATGGATATAGAACACTATAAGGCAGCACAGTATGTTATAAACGCACACAATCGTCTGCCACGCCCTGTCGGTAGTCGGCATCGCGTATTGAGACACGGCGGACAGCACTATGTCTATGAACAGCACGAACGCCGTGAACCCGATCACGGATATGTGCCTGAACCGCAGATTCATACTCTGCGCGGCGCGCTTACGGAGAATGACGTATGAAAGCAGATACACGCAGGTATACACGAACAGATACAATACGAATCCTATCGCGCCCACTCCCGAAAGCATTCCCGGCAGAGCAGTTCCGCTGCCGTACGCCGTATCCGTAAATACATCCGATGAAAACAGCGCGATATTGAGCAGTGAGAATATCTCGTATGCGACGTGCTGAACGGCGTATGCGGTCACGGCGCAGAAAATGACGTTCGCAAAGCGCACTTTAAGGCAGAACCACAGCCCCGCCGCAGTCACGCAGAACAGTACGAAAAACATGAAAGACGAACCGAACCAGGTGTAATTCTCGTCGGACAGCGGATAGAGAAACGCAGCCGCATAGCACACGACGAGCGCGCCAACGAGACGGAGCGGGAAAAGAGACTTGCGCGGCACTGCGGCGGCAAGCATGGCTTCGGCGACAAGCAGTTCCGTCATGAACACCGATTTATACCAGAACAGATAACTCACCTTACGCCTCTCCCGAAAAATATCTGGTGAACGCGAGCATAAATTCCGCGCGCCGCGATTTTGCTATTTTAAGCGTCGCGTCTCCCACGTACAGATTTTCGCGGCTGACGCCCGTGACGTATTTCAGATTGACCAGGAAGGAACGGTCGCACAGCACAAAATCATACGGTTCGAGCTTCGCGCGGATGCTTTTGAGCGAATCGTACCCCACGAAAAGATCCCCTTTGGTGGTATGGTAAATCACGTTATGCCCCATCACTTCGACATAACGGATATCCGAGACGGAAATCACATGCTGCCCGTCCGAAGCGTTTATCATTATCGGCGTATCTTCCGTCCTCTTCAGCTGACGCAGCGCGCGCTTCATTTTCAGCGCGAGATTATAGTAATTCACGGGCTTGACGATGTAATCGAACGCCGAAACCTTATAGCTTTCCAGCGCATACTGCGCGAGATTGGTGACGAAAAACAGGAGCACGTCTTCGTCCTCTTCGCGCAGCCGCTCTGACGCTTCCATGCCGTTCGTACCCGGCATTTCGATATCCATGAATATCATGTTGTATTTATGCCGTCCGAACTCGTATAGAAAAGCGTCCGCGCCGCCGAACGAAGTTATCTCCGTCGGCAGGTGCAGATCGGAAAAGTATTTAGTCAGATACGCCCGCAGCTCCTCCTGCTGCCGCGCATCGTCCTCGACTATCGCAATCTTTATCATACGCTTTCCCCTCGCCCGCAGTCCGGACGCTCCGCTTTCGTCGCATGACGCCCCGCGGTTTGCCGGATCCGCCGTTCCGCCGGACTTCCGGACGGCATGCGCATACGGCTGCAATTATCAGTATATCACATTTTCCGGGTTTGTCAATACGAAAACCGCCGCTTTCCGCAGACTTGCGCAAAACGTTCGTTTTTCTTCACGAACGGGCGCGGTTTATTCCGCCGTGCGCCTCGCTTATCGTACGGAAACGATATCCCCGATGCGTTTCCCGTCAAAAGCGCAGACGCTTCGGGAATAAAATGCCGGCAAAACGGAAAAGCCGCTCCCGAAAGAGCGGCGGTCGGCGCGCGCGTCACGCGACGCGAAAATCATATTCCGAGCAGTTCTGCAAGTACGGACAGATCGGGAACCACGCATACCCCGCGCCGCACCTCGGGCGATTCGTAACCCGCAGCTTCGGCAGCGGCGTAATTCTGTTCTTCCAATGCGGTGATTTTGCCGTTTATACGTTCCGTTTCCGAATAAACGTAATCGAATATCGCGGAAATTTCACCGTCGTCAAGCCCGTAATATGCTCCCGAATCGATATTCACGGCAACCGTTCCGTTTTTCGTATACGCGCCGACGGTTTTCAGCTCGACGTTATATTCCTCGTCATACGTTCCGTAAGCGACCAGTACAAAATTTTCATCCGCTTCACAATAGTGATATTCAAAATGCCGCGTCGTATTTTCGTGATAATTTATCGTAGTCACACTCATATCCCCCGTTTCATCGTCGCAAATATATTCCAGATTTGCGGATACACCGCCGCCCATGTGTTTCTGCGATATGTAAGTCCTGCCTTTTTCCGCGCCCGGAAATCTCGCTTCGGTAGGAGCTACCGCGCGCTGAAAAGAAACAACCCTGTTTATTTCAGGATTATTCGCATAATCGGGATATGCCGACATCGCCGACTGCCAGTCATATTCCGCATAATAAGTACCTATGAGCGATTCCGATTCATATTCCCGCATGAGAGCGAGCTGTAAACTGCCGTATGTGAAAATATCTCCCACATATGAATTCACCAGCCCGACAATATCGTAACTGCCCGAACCGATTACCGAGGCGAATATGTCCTTCACCTCATCGATACCGACCGCAGTCCGTTCTCCCGCCTCGCGGGCGCTGCCCGACGACGCAGCGCTCGCCGTAACCGGGCTTACGCCGAAACGCCCGGAAATCTTTTCATAAACCCCGTCATATACCGCTTCCGCGCACTCGGTCTGTTCGACGAAAGCGGGAATATTCCACCGCTCCGCTTTCGGCGCATTGTTCTCCGCCGCGTCAGACGCTCCGCAGCCGGCGACGCATACGCATACCGCAGCCGCAAGCACTATGCTCAATAATACCGATATACTCTTTCTCATGTTTACCTCACCTCCGGGAAAATCCTGCGTTAATCCTCTATATCATTATATCCGTCCGCAGCGATAAAGTCAAGCATCCGGATAAACGCGCCGGGCGTCCTTGCGATACCGCGCACGTCCGGATTTTTGCCGCGGTACCGACGTCTTTCATACGCACCGCAGCGGCAAAACCCTCCGCCCGAAAGCAGAGGGTCATCCGACGCCGCTTTTGCGCCCTGCGTCACTCGCCTATGAAATTCTGAATCTCTTCGTAAGTAACCTGTTTTTTGAGCGCGGCATATGTTTCGCCCGAATTTTCAAACGGAGCGGTCACCGCCGTCATATCCGGCAATGTCATATCCGCTTCGGAGAGATATTCGTTCTTTCCCGTCACGTCCTTGGCAAACGTTTCAGTCATTCCCTGATTATTATTGACAAACAGCATGGGAATAAGCGTTTTTTCCTTTGAGTAAGTCACATTATTATCCTCGTCCGCAACCTCGACGATATACCACACTTCTTTCATCTCTATGTCGTAACGGCGTGACAGCATATCCAATCCGAGTCCGCCGAAAATTTTTGTTTCGAACGGAGTCGATTCGCCGTTTACATACAACGTATCGGCATTCATGCCGTTCTGTTCCTCGCTTGCTTTTACGGACGTAAAACCGTTTATATCATAAAGATTATACCACAGCGTTTCGTAATCCACGGCTTCAACCGTTTCCGCGACTTCCGCGCCGATATATTCGCCCGTATGCGAATCGTAAACTTCCTCATACGCGGTTATCTTCATATCGTCCGATTCGCGCTTATCGCCCGTCACGACGGTATAATCTTCCGTTATCGCAATGAGGGCGGTTGTCTTTATCCCCGTTTCTCCGTCCGCAGTGCCGATGCCGTAAAACTCATAGACATAACCCGCGACGCTGCCGCCGTCGTCGCGTACGAATTCGAGTTGCTGCGCGATCCTGACTGCGGACACTTCGACGTTGACGGCAAGTTTGAGCGTATCTTCTTTTGCCTCGTATTTGAGC
>CASEMM010000045.1 GCA_949289095.1 uncultured Eubacteriales bacterium
CTTGTGCTTACGGTCAAAGCTCTGCTCGTTCCCAATATAGACTACTTTGTCTTTACGGACGCTGCGGGCGGCGAGTCGACGTAACGCGCATACTGCAACGGAGAATAATATTTATGGATAAAAAAAGTTTGATAGCAAAAATGTGCTTTGTGTTTGCGATCACTATCAGCGTTGGCATTATACTGTTTTCGCTGAACTCTGTGGCGTTCGCATTTGAATATCAGATAACGACCGTGCTTTCGGGCAGCTCCGCGAACGTGGACGAAGAGGCGTTGCAGGAGGCGAACAGGCAGGGAAAAGAAGTTGCGATACAGATAGGCGAAGAGGGCTTTACGCTCCTTCGCAACGAAAACAAGGCTCTTCCTCTCGGCGAGGACGAGCGCAAGGTAAGCGTGTTCGGCAGGGCGAGCTCGGATAAAAACTTCTGGTATATGGGACTGGGATCGGGTAGCGGACCGAAGTCGGGAAGAGTCACCCTTTACGGCGGACTCGAAGAGGCGGGTCTGGAACTTGCTCCCGCGCTCAAAGATAAATACAACTCGCTACCCGCGCGCACCGACACATACAGCGACGCCGAAACGGGGCTTAATCACACGACGGCATACGAGCTTTACGAGCCCGGTCAGGAATGGCTGAACGAGGACGGTATGCTTGCGGATGCTGCCGAAAACTACCCGACGGCTATCGTCGTCATCGGACGCGGCGGCTCTGAGGACGGCGACTACGACAAGTATCAGACGTTTACCGACGATAGCGGCAGAGAAGTGGCGGAGAGTGCGGCGCGCAAGGATACCACACGGCTTTACAACGAAATATCCGCACAGGAAGAAGAGCTGCTCAGCCTTGTGCGTCAGCTTTACGACAAGGTGATAGTTGTCATCAACTCGGGCAACGTCATGGAGCTGGGCTTTCTCGAAAAATACAATGTGGACGCCGCTATAAACGCGTATTTCCCGGGCAATTACGGCACGATAGCTCTCGGTAATCTGCTCACGGGAAAGGCGAACCCGTCGGGAAAGACTCCCGACATTTACCCCTACGACATAACGACCATGCCGTCGCTCGTGACGTCGGGGCGCAAGGACGTGGTGTATGACAGCGGCGTGTATTCCGTGGATTATTCGGAGGGCATATACGTCGGCTACAAGTGGTACGAAACGGCATATGCCGAGAGGTTCTGGGGTAGCAGCTATGCACAGGAACGCTGGGGCTACTATGCGACGGAGAGCAGCGATCACGGCTATGACGAAGTGGTGCAGTATCCGTTCGGTTACGGGCTTTCGTACACCGAGTTCGAATGGGAGCTCATAGACGTACAGCTTACCGCCGGCAGTACCGAGGATTCTCTCGCCGCTGACGCAAAGATCACCTTCACCGTTTTCGTGGAGAACACGGGCGACGTGCCGGGCAAGGACGTAGTGGAGCTGTATTGCACTCCGCCGTACAATGACGGCGGAATAGAGAAATCGGCGGCGGTGCTTGCGGCGTTTGCAAAGACGGGAGAACTTACCCCCGTCGAACAGGGCGGCAAGGGCGAATTCGTCACGCTGGAAGTGTCGCTTTACGATCTCGCGTCGTATGACTGTTATGACAAAAACGGCAACGCCTTTGTCGGATACGAGGCGGAAGCGGGTGAATATACGTTCAGTCTGCGCACCGATTCCCATCACATAAAGGACGTACGGGGCGGCGGCACGCGTACGTTTACGGTAACGGAAGGGCACAAGTACGAAACCGATCCCGTGACGGGCGAACCCGTCGTAAACAGATTTACGACGCAGGTCACTTCCACGGGCATAAGCTCTTCCCGTCAGGATCACGAACCCGCGATAGGCGACAGAACTGCTTATTCGATAGACGGCGGTCAGGACGTAGTGTCGTATATCAGCCGCAGTAACTTTGCCCTTACTTACCCCGTGCGCAACGCACGTAACATGAAGGATATAGTGAACGGTTCGCTTGCGGACGCTACTCCCGTTATAGACGAGTCCGAAGTCAGAGTGACCACGGGAGACACGTCTGTGCAGTACACCGTTGCCGATATAATAAAGGTGAAAACGGACGACAGCGGTAATCCCGTTCCCAACACGGAAAAACCCGTTCTGGACGACAGCGGTAACCCCGTTCTGAACGACAGCGGCGAGATCGAATATCAGCCGCAGTACTATATAGACGAAGAGGTGTTCGCTCAGGTAGTAAAGCGCATGGACGAAAGCACCTTATACAACATGATAGCGGCGGGTTCGAGTTCGTCGCTCAACGGAGCGAGCGAAATAGGTCTCCCGGGGCGCAATTATAAGGACGGTCCGTCCGGCATAAGCGCGACGTTCGTGGGCGGTGACAGCGGCGAGTTTACCACCAACTTCCCCTGCGAAGTGGCAGTGGCGGCGACGTGGAACTGGTTCATAGCCTATCAGCTTGGTCTGTCCGTGGGCGACGAGTGCGCGGCGACAAACACTGCGGGCTGGTACGGCCCGTCCGTCAATATCCACCGCAGTCCTCTCGGCGGGCGCAATTTCGAGAACTACTCCGAAGATCCGTATCTTTCGGGCGTAATGGCGGCATATACCGTCCGCGGCGCAAAGGAAACGGGCACCATGTGCTGGCTCAAACACTTTGCCGTCAACGAAGAGGAGATAGGCCGCGTGGGCAAGTATACATGGCTCACCGAGCAGACTCTCCGCGAGACGTATCTGTTCCCGTTCAGAATGGCTGTGCAGAAGGGCGGAGCGAACGCCATGATGGCGGCGTTCAACCGCGTCGGCAGTGTGCGCGCGGGCAGCAGTTATGCGCTTCTGACCGAGGTGCTTCGCGGCGAGTGGGGCTTTAACGGCGCGGTAATAACGGACGCATACGCATCGGGACGCAACGATCCCGATGAGAGCATACGCGCGGGCGTTGACTGCCTGCTCAGTTGGAGCACCGCGACCGTCACCGATTGGGACGATACGGAAAGCGCGACGGCGATAAACGCGATGCAACGCGCCTGCTCCAACGTCCTCAGAAGTTATATAGACAGCCGCTACACCGCGCTCATGGCGGATACGCTCAGTCTCAACAACGTCATAGGCAGTACCCCCGAAATGTTCGCCTGGTGGAAGATAATCCTCATCGGTTTTGACGTGCTTGTTGCGGGCGCGTGCGTCGTATGGAGCATAGTGACGGGCATAAAGTGCGGCAGAATGCTGCGCGGCAAAGCGGGCGCGTCATCCGCGGACGGAACAGCGGGCAGTGCTGCGGAAAGCGCCGCGACGCAAACAGCTGCGGCAGTAAGCGCGGAAGAATCGGTTTTTGCCGAAACTTATGAAAAACTCAGCGACACGCAGAAGGCGTATTTTGAAAAGGTGCGCGCGTACGCCATGGCAAAGGAGGGCGCAACGGAGCGCATCTCGGGCAGCGGCATTACGATAAAACTCGGCGGCAAACCCATAGTAAAGCTGAAAGTGCGCCGAGGCTTCACCGTCGCGTCGTATAAGCTTAATAATGAAACTCTGGACAGGTGCGGAGCGGCTTACGGGGATACCGTCATTAAGTTAAAGGACGACGCATCCGCGGAAGCGGCGTGCAATATAGTGGACGCGATAATCTCTCAGTACGAAAAGGAAAGGGAAGAAGCGGCGGAGCGTCGCAGAGCGGCGCGCCGTGCCCGCGCGGCGGAGCGTCGCAAGAGCAATGACGGCGACGATCGGCAGAGTGAGTAAAGAGCTCCGTGAATAAAGCGCAAAGCGCGTCATACGAAAAATGACCCCGTGCGAATGATTCGCACGGGGTCTTTGTCTCCTGACGGAAGTGCGGGCGGCTTTTGTCGGAAGGGGAGATTTTGCGCCATGAAATATTACGGCAAAAAAAATACGCCGCTCGCGGCGGTTGCAACGCGCGACGATTGCGCCGAAAGTAGCGGCAAATAAAAAAATAACCCGCGAGGACCGTCGTGTTGCCGATACTAACCCGCCGATGGCAGGTGGGCAGGCTGTCCATACCGTCTGTCTTCCACTGCGAGTGCGGGTCGTAGTCCCGCAGTCGGTTACCGAGGCCTGACATAATGCATGAGAACGCGCCATGAGCCCTTTTGATAGTTGAGGTTACATATATGCAACTGACGTGAGCCGCAGGCTTTGATGTTTTGTACTAATAGTATATACCATTATCCGAAAGGAATCAATACCCTTGGCAAAAATTTTTTCGGTAAAATTTTACGCGAATGTATTGACAAAACCTCTCGATTGTGGTAGCGTACGATTGAACGCGGTATGCGTTTATGCGCGGTTATAAACAGGCGGCGCAAAACGGAGGAGTTATGATAATATTGCCTGTCGGAATATACGGAGCATATCCGGCGCCCGGTTGCGCGTCCGCGTGCTATGTGGTGCAGGGCGAAACGGCGACGGTCGTGCTTGACATGGGTAGCGGCTCGCTGTCGCTCATGCAGAAATACGTCAGTCCCGCCAAGGTGGACGCGTTCATTCTGTCGCATCTTCATTACGATCATTTCACGGACGCACTGCCCCTCGCGTATTACCCCGGAAAGCACGTGATATACTGCCCGCCCACGCCCGTAGAGTGCTTTACGCTTCTTAAAGGCGCGCCCGCTCACGACGTGCGGGTGATAGGCGAGGGAGCGAGCGTGACTGTAAAGGGGATGAAGTTCGACTTTTGCCGCACCGAGCACCCCGTCGAAACGTATGCCGTGCGCGTCACCGAAAACGGCAAGTCCTTCGTGTATACGGCGGACGCGATGCGTTCGGATAAGCTGATAGAGTTTTGCCGAGGAAGCGAGCTGGTGCTTACCGATTGCAGCTTCCCTGCGGGGACGGCTCACATGACGGCGGAGCAGGGCGCGGAGCTGCGCGACAAAGCGGGAGTTAAGATAGTCGCAATACATTTCAGTCCCGTATACGACGCGCGCCCCTCTCTCGAAAAGCTGGGCATCCCGTGGGCGGAAACGGGCAAACCCATCCGCGCATGGTGATAGGCGAGTACTTTTTATCCCTTTTGCTCCAACTGCTCTTTACCGTGGGCGCAGTGGCGCTTTTCGGCTTTGCCATATACCTTGCGGATCGCGCGTTCTACCGCTTAGCCGGCGGAGGGCGCGCCGTGTGCTATATAACGGGCGCGATAGGAACGCCCATACACGAGGCGTCGCACGCGCTCATGTGCCTTGTGTTCGGACACAGGATAGAGGAGATAAAGCTGTTTGCGCCCGATCCCGAAACGGGCACGCTGGGATACGTCCGCCACTCTTACGACAGGCACAACCTCTGGCACAGGATAGGTAATTTCTTCATAGGAGTCGCGCCCGTCGTTATCGGTAGCGGCGTGATTCTGCTGTTGCTGGTACTTTTAGTGCCGCAATCGCGCGAGGGAGTAACGGGCGCGCTTTCCGTCATAACGAACGCGTCGGGCGTTCCCGCAAAAGCGGGCGCGGCATTCGTCGCGGCGGGCAGACTGTTCGTGTCCGTATTCTCTCCCGCTTGTTTTACAAACGGGCTGTGGTATCTGTTTATAGTGGTCGCGCTCTGTATATCACTCCACGTCGATCTGTCGCCCGCGGACGTAAAGGGAAGCGTGTCGGGAGCCGTCGTGCTCGTTTTAGCGCTCGCCGCCGTCGATGCGGTGCTTGCCGTGGCGGGAGCGGTGACGGGTGCGGATCCGCTCGGAGCGGTGACAAGCGGTATAGTGACGGGCGGCGCGGTGATGAGCGGAGTTATGGCGCTGTCTCTCGCGCTTTCGCTCGTGCTCGTCGTTATCGCGGCCGTGGTGCGGCTGATAGTGAGTGCGGCATCCCGCACATAAACGCGGAAGAGCGCGCATATGATCGAATATGCGCAATGTCATGAAATTGTTCTTCGTAACGGGAGTCGTGGTCACGGTCATAAGCGCCGTGACCGCTCTTTTGTGCGGCGCGCTCGTCGCCGCACGCGGCATAACTCCGGGAGGCGACATACAGACGTTTTACGCGGCCGGTTACCGTTCGCCGTCTGCGGGAGAGGAGAGCAGAAAAATGCGCGCGTCGGGTGGCGCGGGCGCGGTGACCGACGGCGATTTCGTAATAGGCGCGGTATACTCGGACAGAGCGGACGCGGAGAGCGTTGCGGAGAAAAACGGGTACGAACTGATAGCGCTCGAATGCGGTAACGGGGACTTTGCGCGTGCCGCGGCAAAATATGCCGCGGAGTGCGAAGAACTTTGGCGGGCATTGGAGAGCGGGCAGATGAGCGAGAGCGACGCGATGAGCGCGCTTGCGTCCGTCGCGGTGCGGCTCAACGGGGAGCAGTCGGGCAGCGGCGAGGCCGCGGCGGCCGGCGCGGCGGTTATGTGCGCGGTGACCGACGGTCTTTACCCTGCGGCGGGTAACATACGTTACGCCTCCGCTTTGCTTGCGATAGCCTCCGCGAGCGGGGAAGAGGAGCGCGGATACTTCTCTTCTTTTAACCGTTGACAAAACTCCCTCTATGTATTATAATTAGCTTGTACGGCAAGTGCGGCGGGCATGCCCGCCGCGCTTTGATAAAGTAACGGGAAATAATATTATCGAGAGGCGAATATGTACAGGATACTCGAAAAAAGACAGCTTAACCCGACGGTGACGTTCATGAGCATAGATGCTCCGCTTGTCGCGCGTAAGGCGCTGCCCGGTCAGTTCATAATCCTGCGCGTAAGCGAGGACGGCGAGCGTATTCCGCTCACCGTCGCGGGGTACGACAGGGAGCGCGGCAGCGTGGACATAATTTTTCAGGTCGTGGGCGCGACGACGATGAAACTCAATGCCAGAAAGCAGGGCGAATATATATGCGACTTCGTAGGTCCGCTCGGCAAACCCACGGAAACAGAGGGCGTTAAAAAGGCATGTATAGTGGGCGGCGGCGTCGGCTGCGCGATAGCGTATCCCGTAGCAAAGGGACTGCACGATCTCGGTTGCAGCGTGACGACGATAGCGGGATTCCGCAATAAGGATCTCGTCATCCTCGAGGATGAATTCGCGCGTGCATCCGACAGGTTCTTCCGCATGTCGGACGACGGAACGTGGGGAGAAAAGGGCGTTGTTACCGCGCCCCTTCACGATCTTCTCGAAAGCGGGGAACGGTTCGACGTCGTGATTGCGATAGGTCCTCTCGTCATGATGAAATTCGTCGCGCTCGAAACGAAGAAGTACGGACAGAAGACTACGGTTTCCATGAATCCCATAATGATAGACGGCACGGGAATGTGCGGTTGCTGCCGTCTTACCGTGACTGACGAGGACGGCAAAAAACATACTAAGTTTGCGTGTGTGGACGGACCGGATTTCGACGCGTTCACGGTGGATTTCGACGAGGCTGTGATGCGAAACGCGATGTATGCGGATTTCGAACGCAGAGCGCGCGAAGAAGAGTGCAATCTGCTTAAAGCGGAGGTGAAATGATATGCCGATAGTACCGAAGAAGACTCCGATGCCGTCGCAGGATCCGAAGACGCGCGCGCATAATTTCGACGAAGTGGCTTCGGGATACACCGAAGAAATGGCGGTTGCCGAGGCGGCGCGCTGTCTGAACTGCAAAAACAAACCGTGCGTGAGCGGCTGTCCGGTCGGTATAGACATACCGGCGTTTATAACAAAAATCAAGGAGCGCGATTACGAGGGAGCATACGACGTGATTTCACGGTTCTCCTCTCTGCCTGCCGTTTGCGGAAGAGTATGTCCGCAGGAAACGCAGTGCGAGGCAAAATGCACTCTCGGCATTAAATTCGAGCCTGTCGGTATCGGACGGCTTGAACGCTTCGTTGCCGATACGCATAACGCGAATGTGTGCGACAGCGCGGTGCGTCCCGTTTCGAACGGTCATAAAGTAGCCGTCGTAGGATCCGGTCCGAGCGGTCTGACGTGCGCGGGCGATCTTGCAAAGAAAGGATATGCGGTGACGGTATACGAGGCTCTGCACACTGCGGGCGGCGTGCTCGTTTACGGTATACCGGAATTCCGCCTTCCGAAGAGCATAGTGGCGCGTGAAGTAGACGGTCTTAAAAGGCTGGGCGTCGATATAGAAACCAACGTCGTCGTAGGAAGAACGCTTACGGTGGACGAGCTGTTCGATGCGGGTTTCGAGGCGGTGTTTATAGGTTCGGGCGCCGGACTTCCCAATTTTATGGGCATTCCGGGAGAAAGTCTTAAAGGCGTATATTCGGCTAATGAATTTCTGACGCGCAGCAATCTTATGAAAGCGTACCGCGAGCATTCGGATACTCCCGTAATGAAGGGCGGAAAAGTTGCCGTGGTGGGCGGCGGAAACGTCGCCATGGACGCGGCGCGTACCGCTCTCCGGCTCGGCGCGGAAAAAGTATACGTCGTATACCGCCGTTCGATGGCAGAGCTTCCGGCGCGCCGTGAGGAAGTCGAACATGCGGAGGAGGAGGGCATAGATTTCCGCCTGCTCTGCAATCCCGTCGAGATACTCGGTTACGGCAATCCCGACGACAGACGCGATCCGAAAAACGGCTGCGTAACGGGAATCAGATGCGTGAAAATGGAACTCGGCGAGCCGGACGAACGCGGTCGCCGCCGTCCGGTACCGATTGCGGGCAGCGAGTTCGAGCTGGATGTCGATACCGTCGTAATCAGTATAGGAACATCGCCCAATCCGCTTATTAAGTCCACCGTGGACGGACTGGAAGTCAACAGACACGGCGGCATAATAGTAAACGAAGACGGTCTGACATCGCGCGAGGGCATATACGCCGGCGGAGATGCCGTCACGGGAGCGTCTACCGTCATCAGCGCGATGGGCGCGGGTAAGGTTGCCGCAAAGGCAATAGACGAATTTATACGCGGAAGGAAATCTTAACCGTACAGATGAAGGAAAACAGGGAAGTAAAAGGAAAGATATTCACGGGCGAGAGGGCGATGTTCGCCGTTTCGGACATGAAAATAGAAAGCTGTACGTTTGAAAACGGCGAATCTCCTCTCAAAGAGAGCCGCGATCTCGAGATCCGCGACAGTATGTTCAAGTGGAAATATCCGCTGTGGTATTGCCGGAACGTGTCTCTCGACGGCTGTACTTTTTTCGAGACCGCGCGGGCAGGCGTGTGGTATACGCACGAGTTCGATTTTAAGCACGGCATCATAGAAGCGCCCAAGACGTTCAGGCGCGCGGACGGCATAACGCTGGAAGACGTGTATCTTCCGAATGCGTCCGAAACGCTGTGGAATTGCAGCAACGTGAAGATGCGTTCTGTGCGCGCGAAGGGCGACTATTTTGCGATGAACGTGCGCGGAGCGGAGATAGAGGATTTCGATCTCGTCGGAAATTACGGATTCGACGGTGCGAAGAATGTGGTCATACGCAGGGCGCGCATGCTGACAAAGGATGCGTTCTGGAACAGCGAGAATGTGACCGTTGTCGATTCGTTCATATCCGGCGAATATCTCGGCTGGAATTCCCGCAATCTCACGCTCATAAACTGCACGGTCGAGAGTCTGCAGGGGATGTGCTATATCGACAATCTCGTTATGAAGAACTGCCGCGCTCCGTTTACGACTCTTGCGTTCGAACTGTCCTCGTGCGACGTTGAAATAGACGGTCATATAGGAAGCATATACATGCCGTCGTCCGGAGTGATCAGGGCGGCGTCAGCCGGTTCGGTCGTAAACGCCTCCGGCGACGTGAGAATAGAACTCGGCGATAAATGACGTTTTACGGTCAGCAAAAGAAGCAGGCGCAAGGCTTGCTTCTTTGTCATATTGCCGTCAGTAAGTTTTTGCCGTATGCGGACGGCGGTTCTTTTCGCGTGACAGAGTCTGCGCCCTGCCGAAAACATTTATCTCGGCTGTGCCGCCGTGCGGAAACGGTCCGTCAGTTCGCGGGCGAAGAGGGACGCGGCTTTCGTGAAAACCTGGTTCTTTTTCCATGCGACGTATATTCCCGATCGGACGGCGGGCGAGAGCGGACGGAAACACAGTCCGCTGTTTTCGGTGTTGACGATTCCGTCTATGCACAGAACGCTTCCGATGCCGGATTCGGTCATCAACGTGGCATTGTAAAGCAGATTGTAAGTTGCGGTTATTTTCGGATTTTTGATGCCGTTTATCCATTTGCTGACCGCCGATTTATCCCTCGAATGCCGCGAGCGCAGCAGAGGCACGCCCTCGAGGTCCGTCTGCGTTATGCTCTCTTTTTCGGAGAGTGGATCGCTTTTCCGCATTATCACGCCCCAGACGTCGTCTACGGGCAGACGGACGTATTCGTATTTGGACAGGTCTGCCGGTTCTATGACCAGTCCGAAGTCGACCAGACCCTTGTCCAGTCTCTCGCACACGTCGGTAATGTCCCCGCTGTGCAGATGGAATCTTATGTCCGGGTGGCGGACGCGTATGTCCGCCGCGAGATCGGTCAGTATCTTCATCGCGCGCGTTTCTCCGCCGCCGATAAACACGTCGCCGCTTATTTCGCCGTGCGGGCGGAGCAGTTCCGCTTCCGTTTTTTCGAACAGCGCGACGATTTCCTCCGCGCGCTTATAGAGCAATTCCCCCGTTTCGGTGAGCCGCATGCGCCTGCCTCCGCGTATGAAGAGCTGCCGTCCCGTCTCCCTTTCGAGACTCTGTATCTGACGCGTCAGGCTGGGTTGCGTGATATACAGATACTCTGCCGCTCTCGATATGCTGCCCTCCCGTGCGACTGCGAGAAAGTGTTTCATCTGCTGAATATCCATATCCGTATTATAACATAAACGCATCGGACAGTCAAGCGGCATACCCGCGGGTAATATCGGAGTATACGCTTACGGCATTTGACAAACGTCCCGCGGGATATTATAATTAAGACGCAATGAAAAACGATTTCGACAAGGTGACGGACAGGCGGGGGACTTATTCTCTGAAGTGGGATACGGAACGCGGCGAACTGCCCATGTGGGTTGCCGACATGGACTTCCCGACGGCTCCCGCAGTCAGGCGGCGCATAGAGGAGCGTGCGGCTCACGGCGTGTTCGGTTATAATATCGTGCCGGACGAATGGTACGATTCGGTGACGAGTTGGTGGAAAAAACGGCACGGACTCGGAATAGAACGCGGCGAACTGTGTTTTTGTACGGGAGCCGTGCCCGCCGTGTCATGTCTCGTGAAAAGGCTGACTAATACAGGCGACGAAGTGGTTGTGCTTACTCCCGTGTACGACATATTTTTTCATTCGGTGGAAAACGCGGGCAGACGGGTCAGCGAGTGCCCGCTGCGCTATTCGGACGGGGCATATTCGATAGACTTCGCCGATCTCGAAGAAAAGCTGTCGCGCCCGCTCGCGTCGATGCTGCTGCTTTGCAATCCGCATAATCCGACAGGCAACATATGGAGCGCGGAAGATCTCGCGCGCATAGGCAGACTGTGCGCGGAGCGGAATATTCCCGTGGTCAGCGACGAAGTACATTGCGATCTGACGGATCCGGGATATGTCTATACTCCGTTTGCGGCGGCTTCGGAAGAGTGCGCCGATATAAGCGTGACATGCATTGCCGCGAGCAAGGCGTTCAATCTTGCGGGACTGCAGTCTGCGGCGGTATTTGCGAAAAATCCGCGTCTGCGAGCAATAGCCGTACGCGGACTGAACAGCGACGAGCTTGCCGAACCGAATACGTTTGCGGCGATAGCGACCGCAGCCGCGTTCGCGGAAGGAGGAGAGTGGCTTGACGATCTGCGCTCCTATCTGTATGAAAACAAGCGTACGGCGCGAGAGTATATCCTGCGGAATATCGCGGGCGTCACGCCCGTGCTTTCGCATGCGACGTATTTGATGTGGCTGGATGTCGGCGGGGTAACTGACGACTCGGAAGAGCTTGCGTCCTTCATCCGTGCGGAAACGGGACTGTATCTGTCCGCGGGCGGCGTTTACAGGGGAAACGGACGGCGTTTTCTGCGCCTTAACGCCGCATGCCCCCGTTCGGTGCTTTCCGACGGATTGGAAAGACTTTCCGCCGGAATATCGGCATACGGGGAAAAGGCATGATAAATCCCGGAATAAGAAAGTATCTCGCATGCGGCTGTACTCTTGCTTTGACTGACGGCAGGGCGACTGTAACATACGGCGGGAGCGGCATATCTCCGTTATACGAGCTGTACCGTTCGGGACGGGATATCCGCGGCTGGTCTGCTGCCGACAAAATCGTCGGAAGAGCCGCCGCCATGCTTTATCTGCTTCTCGGCGTGCGTGAAGTGTATGCAGAGGTGATGAGCGAGGATGCGCTTACGCTGCTGCGGAGAGGCGGCGTATGTGCGGAGTACGGGACTTTGTGCCGTGCGATCGTCAACCGCGCCGGCACGGGCGTCTGCCCGATGGAAAGGGCGGTGAGCGGCATAGACGTTCCCGAAGAGGCTGCGCGGGCGATAGGCGCCGAACTCGCGCGGCTTGCCCGGAGAAGCGGGTAGATCGAAAAATTCATCCCGGCTTGTGTCCGGGATCGTTTTTTACCGCTAAACTCTTGCAAACGCGCGCGATATGTTGTATAATGATACAAACGCCGAGGTACTTACCCGATGATAAAGGAAAACGTTGAAAAACTGCTGGATTTTGTCGCACGCGCCCCGCACCCCGTCAAAATAGTTGCGGCGACAAAGACGCGTACGGCGGAGGAGATAAACGAACTCGCTTCATACGGCATAAGCGCGATGGGCGAGAACAGAGTGCAGGAACTTCTGTCGAAGTATGACGGACTGCGCATGAAAGAAATACACTTCATCGGTGCACTCCAGACCAATAAAGTCAAGTATATCGCTGACAAAGTCTGTATGATACAGTCGCTTGACCGCGCCGAGCTCGCACGCGAGATAGAAAAACGCTGTGCCGCCGCCGGCAAGACGATGGACGTGCTCATCGAAGTGAACATCGGCGGCGAAGAGAGTAAGAGCGGATGCGCTCCCGACGGACTTCCCGCTCTTGCGGAAATGACGGCTTCGCTTCCGCATCTGCGTCTGAAAGGACTGATGAGCGTTCTTCCCGTTGACGCGAGCGACGAACTGTACGACGGAATGCGCAGGCTGTTCGAGGAAACGGCGAAAAAATATCCGACGGCGGAATATCTCTCCGTCGGCATGAGCGGTGATTACGAAAAGGCCGTGATGCACGGCGCGAATATGATAAGGCCGGGAAGTCTGCTCTTCGGAGCAAGGACGTATCCCGATCGGGCGTGAGGTGAACAATGGACAGAAACGATGTGAACGATTATCCGTATTTCGAGGATGCGCACGGCGATTACCGCGAAGAGCGCAGCGAGCATAGATCCGCGCCTCGTCCTTCTCCGCGTCCGCAGACCCGCGCTTTCGGCGAGGAATACGAGCAATCGAGACGGATCAGCCGCGATTATCGCAATGTGCTTGTATACGAGCCGAAAAAGTGCAGCGACGTGCAGACGCTGATAGATTATCTGCGCCGCAAAGAGCCCGCCATCATAAACCTCGACGGTACGGATGCGCCTACGGCGCAGAGGATACTCGACTTTACGTCGGGCGCGATGTATGCGCTCGGCGGCAGCGTGCTGCGCATTTCGGGAAACATCTTTTTGCTCTCGCCCGAGGGCGTAGGAGTGACGGTTCCGCATGAAATGGATCAGAAATAAACCGTCTTTCGTGAAATACGTCGTGCAGTCGGTTACGGGGACGGCGGTATTCGCCTTCGTTCTCGTTCTCGATCTCGTCAGCAAGACAGTTACTGACGGCGTGCGCGATCTCACGGTTATTCCCGGATTCATATCTTTCAATTCGGTGCATAATCCGGGCGGAGCATGGTCGATATTCGGCGGTAACGACGTGGCAATGACCATCATCATGATATTCACGTTTATATTCGTTGCGGCGGCTTTGCTCGTGCTTTTCTGGCCGGACGGCAGGAAGAACATGTTCTTTATCGTTACTCTTGCTTTTCTCGGCAGCGGCGCGCTCGGCAATCTTATAGACAGACTTTGGCTGGGAGAAGTGCGCGATTTCCTGCATTTCGAATTCATGGACTTTCCGACGTTCAACGTTGCGGACGTGGCGCTTGTTTCGAGCGTCATAATGCTTATCGTGAACATAATCATATGGTTCGTCAGGTCGGAAACGGCGGCGCGCAGAGCGAAGAAAGCGGCAATGCGCGGAGAAAAAGACGATGACGACGATGACGGCGGTAGCGCGTCATGAAACTGTTCGCGGAGCCGGACGATAAAATGCGGCTGGACGTGTATCTCGCAGAAGAGACGGAATACACGCGTTCATATATCAAGCAGCTCACAGACGGAGGAAGAGTGCTGCTCAACGGCGAAAAGCCCAAGGCGGGCGCCGTCGTAAGAAAGGGAGACGTCATAGACATAGATCCTCCCGAGCCCGTGACTGCGGCAAAGCCCGATCCGGATATCCCCGTCGACATAATGTACGAGGACGGCGATATAGCCGTTATAAATAAGCAGCAGGGGCTGACAGTCCATCCTGCGCCCGGCAATTTCGAGCACACTCTCGTGAACGCATTGCTTGCGCGGCTCGGCAGTTTGTCCGCAATAAACGGAGCGTTGCGTCCCGGCATCGTGCACAGACTGGACAAGGACACGAGCGGGGTGATGGTCGTAGCAAAGAGCGACAGAGCGCACCTTTCGCTTTCGCGGCAGATCGCGGAAAGAACGGTGATAAAGAAATATGTCGCCGTGCTGGACGGACATCTGAAAGAGGAAGAAGGAAGGATCGACGCGCCGATAGGCAGAAATCCGCGCGACCGCAAACTTATGGCGGTAGTGCCGGGCGGGCGTAGAGCGATTACCGATTACAGGCTGCTCGAACGGCTTTCCGGGCATGATTACGTGGGCTTCCGGATACTTACGGGCAGAACGCACCAGATAAGAGTGCATGCAAAGTATATCGGACATCCCGTTACGGGGGACGAACAATACGGCAGAGGGGCGTTCTGCGGCACTCACGGTCAGCTGCTTCATGCGCGTTCGCTCACGTTCGTTCATCCGGCGACGGGCGAGGAGCTGACGTTCACCGCGCCCCTTCCCGAAATATTCGAAAAAGTATTGCGCATACTTCGCGCCAAGGACGGTAACTGATGTTCAAAAAAGATCTTCTCGGGCTCAAAGACATGACAGCCGAAGAGATAACGGGCATACTCGATCATGCGGAGAGCATGAAAGACGCGTTCGTAAGCGGGAGACAGCTTTCCTCGCTCGCAGGCAGATGCGTCACGACGCTGTTTTACGAGAACAGCACGCGGACGAAAAATTCGTTCGAAACGGCGGCGCGCATGCTTGGCGCGCGCACAATGTCCGTTTCCGCCGCGACCAGTTCGGTGCAGAAGGGCGAATCGCTGATCGATACGGGCAGAACGCTTGACGCGCTGCGCACGGACGCGATAGCCATCCGTCATTCCATGGCGGGCGCGCCGCATTTGCTTGCCGCGAATGTGAAAGCGTGCGTCATAAACGCGGGCGACGGAATGAACGAACACCCGACGCAGAGCCTGCTCGATCTGTATACGATGCGCGAGAAGTTCGGTACGATAAAGGGGCTGCGCGTCGTGCTTGTCGGCGATGTCAGACATTCGCGCGTCGCACGCAGCAATTTGTGGGCGCTCTCGAAACTGGGAGCGGAAACGGTCGTGGTCGGTCCCTGCACTCTCATTCCCAAGGGCATAGAGGATCTCGGCTGCGAGGTGTCGTACGATATAGAGGACGCGCTCATAGGCGCAAACGTCGTTATGGGGCTGCGCATACAGCGCGAGCGTCAGAAGGCGGGGTTGTTCCCGTCGATAGCGGAGTACAACGCCGAATTCGGAATAACCGAAGAACGGCTTTACGGGATATGCGAAAATGCGCTCGTCATGCATCCCGGTCCCGTGAACCGCGGCGTAGAGCTGTCTGGCGAAGTCGCCGACTGCGGGAACAGTGCGATCAACGAACAGGTGACGAACGGCGTGGCGGTCCGTATGGCGGTGATGGATATACTCGTCGGAGGCAGAGAATGAGCAGCATACTTATAAAAAACGGAACGATAGTAGAGCCGGAAGCGGAAACCGTCGCGGATGTGTATATCGAGGACGGGCGTATATCGAGGACGGGCAGTTTGGGCGACCTGCGCGCCGATAAGGTAATCGACGCTTCGGGAAAGTACGTAATTCCCGGTCTGGTGGATATGCATTGCCACCTGCGCGAACCGGGATTCGAATATAAGGAAACCATAGAAACGGGCGCGCTTTCTGCGGTCAGGGGCGGATTCACGTCCGTGGCATGCATGCCCAATACCGACCCTGTCATAGATGTGCCCGCGCTCGCGCGGTATATCGTCATGAGAGGAAAAGAAGCGGGGTACGCGAGAGTATACCCGATTGCCTGCATAACGAAGGGAATGAAGGGGGAGGAACTGACGGAAATGGCTGCGCTCAAAGACGCCGGCGCTGTCGCATTCAGCGACGACGGCAGACCCGTTTCCGACAGCGGAGTGATGCGCAACGCTCTCGAATACGCAAAGACGTTCAACCTCCTGATTATAGATCATGCCGAGGACAAGTCTGTCAGCGGAAGCGGCGTCGTGAACGAAGGCGCCAACGCCACGATAGCCGGACTGCGCGGTATCAACCGCGCGGCGGAAGAGATCATGATAGCGCGCGACATAGTGCTTGCGGAAGCTCTCGGTGCGAAAGTGCATATCGCCCACGTATCGACGGCGGGCGGCGTCGAACTGATAAGGGAAGCAAAACAGCGGGGCGTGCGCGTGACATGCGAAACGTGTCCGCACTATTTCAGCGCGACGGACGAGGAGATACTCTCCTATAATACCAATGCCAAGATAAATCCGCCCCTGCGCGAGCAGTCCGACCGCGAGGCGGTGATCGACGGGATACGCGACGGCACGATAGACGTTATAGCGACCGATCACGCGCCGCACTCGGCAGATGAGAAGAACAGGGAATTCGATCTCGCGCCGTTCGGAACGGTGGGTTTCGAAACAGCGCTTTCGCTTGCATATACGTACCTTGTGGAAACGGGCGATATAGACATGTCCGCTCTGATCTCGCTTATGAGCCACAATCCTTCGCGTCTTCTCGGATTGCCTCTGGTGAACGTCAAGGCAGGCGCGATGGCGGATATAACGATATTCGATCCCGCATGCGAGTGGACGGTAAGGGCGGAAGAGCTGTCCGGAAAGAGTAAAAACTGCCTTTACGACGGCTGGCGGCTCAAGGGTAAAGTGCTGCACACGATAGTGGGCGGCGAGATCAAGTGCTGAAATACGGACGGATATTTATGATAGACAAACTTTGCGAAAAAATAAAGGAGACGGGCAATCCATCTGCCGTAGGACTGGATACTGCGGCGGACTATCTGCCCGATTACGAAAAGTATGCCGGCGACGCGAATTCGCTTGCAGAGGCTGTGACGGATTTCAACCGCGCGATCATAGATCGGATCTGCGGCATAGTGCCCGCGGTCAAAGTGCAGATAGCCTATTACGAGGCGATGGGGCTGCCCGGAATGAAAGCGTTTGCGGATACATGCGCCGCGGCGCGCGATGCGGGCATGATAGTCATTGCGGATGCCAAGCGCAACGACATAGGCGCGACGGCGAAACAATATGCGTCGGCATTCTTCGGAAATGCGTTTTACTGCGACATGCTGACCGTCAACGGTTATCTCGGCACCGACGGCATAGCGCCTTTCCTCGGCAACGCCGAAAAAGGTATATTTGTCCTTGTCAAAACGTCCAATCCGTCGGGCGGAGAATTGCAGGACATGAAGCTGGAAAACGGGCGGACGGTATACGAGCAGATGGCGCTCCTTGTTGACGGATGGGGACGCGGCAGCGTGGGTAAATGCGGATATTCGGACGTGGGCGCGGTCGTGGGCGCGACGTATCCGTCGCAGGCGGTTGCTCTGCGCGCGATGCTGCCTCACACGTTTTTTCTTATCCCCGGTTACGGCGCGCAGGGCGGCGGCGCGGACGGCGCCGTAGCGGGTTTCGACGAGCGCGGAGGGGGCGGAATAGTAAATTCCAGCAGAGGCATAATCTGTGCTTACAGACAGGAAAAATACAGAGGGATGAAGTTCGACGAGGCGGCGTACGCCGCTTGTGCGGATATGCGCGAGGATCTCGTCGGCGCGCTTGCAAGAAGGTGATATGAAAGAAACGACGCTTATCGTTACGGCAAACGAGATGCTCTGCGAGGACGCCTGTCTGCTCGAAACGGAAGGGGATATTCCCGTTTTCGCTCCCGGGCAGTTTGCCATGCTCGAAGTTCCGCTTGCGGACAGACTGCTCCGCCGTCCGTTCGGCATAGCGGAAGCGGACGGTCGTTCCGCGGCATTTCTTTATCAGCTGAAAGGAGAGGGGACGCGCGCGCTTTCCCGTCTGAAATACGGGGACCGGATAAGCGCGGTTCTGCCGCTGGGCAACGGTTTTCCGGTTCTTTCCGGGAAAATCGCGGTTGTCGGCGGAGGGTTCGGCGTCGCGCCGTTGCTTCCTGCTGCGCGCGCATGCAAGGCTGCCGGAGCGGAAGTGCGTATATATAACGGTTTCGCAAGCGCGGAACGCGAATTTCTGTCAGGATTGTTTGCGAAGGCGGGCAGTCTGACCGTATGTACCGACGACGGCAGCGCGGGGTATCACGGTTTCCCGACGGCGGCTCTCGAAGCCGACCTCGGCGGGTTTTTCCCGGACGCGATATTCTGCTGCGGTCCGACTCCTCTCATGCGCGCGGCTAAAAGACTGGGCGAGAGCAGAGGGATAACCACGTACGTTTCTCTCGAACAGCGTATGGGCTGCGGCGTGGGCGCGTGCCTTACATGTACATGCAGGGCCGGCGGTCATAATAAACGCGTGTGCAAGGACGGTCCCGTATTTCTTTCTACGGAGGTGGAGCTGTGAACACGCGCGTGAATCTCTGCGGAACGGAACTGAAAAATCCCGTACTTACGGCATCCGGCACGTTCGGATTCGGCAGAGAGTATAATGAGTTTTACGACGTCGGAAAACTGGGCGGCATTGTAGGCAAAGGGCTTACGCCTCTGCCGCGCGAGGGCAACGACGGCGTGCGCATTGCGGAAACGCCGAGCGGTATTCTCAATTGCGTGGGGCTGCAGAATCCCGGAGTGGACGCGTTCATACGCGACGAACTGCCGTTCATGCGATCGCTGGGCTGTGCGGTGATAGTGAACGCCGCCGGCTCGGAGATTTCCGATTATGAGTTTATGGCGGAGCGTCTGAGCGAAACCGATGCCGACATGATAGAACTGAATATCAGCTGTCCGAACGTAAAGAGCGGAGGCATGGCGTTCGGAGTTCTTCCGAAGAGCGTGGAACAGGTGACGGCAGCCGCAAGAAAGCATTGCAAAAAACCGCTGATAGTCAAGTTAAGTCCAAACGTCGCGGACATTGCCGATAACGCGCGCGCGGCGGAAGCGGGAGGCGCAGACGCTGTCTCACTTATAAATACGATTACCGGAATGGCTGTCGATCTCAGAACGCGGCGTCCCGTTTTGGGAAACGTAACGGGAGGACTCAGCGGTCCGTGCGTCAGACCGATAGCTTTGCGCATGGTGCGCAGCGTGTATAAGGCAGTGAAATTGCCCGTTATCGGAATGGGAGGCATAATGACTGCGGAGGACGCGCTCGAATTTATTCTGTGCGGAGCGACGGCGGTGCAGGTCGGTACGGCAAACATAAGCGATCCCATGGCGGCTGCGCGGATCGTCGATTCGCTGGAAGACGCGATGAAAAAATACGGAATCAACGATATAAACGAGCTTACGGGCGCGTTGGCAGATTAAGGAGAATCATATCATGACAGACAGAGAAGTACTCGAAGCATACGAAAGAACCGGAGGAGTGCTCAAAGGGCATTTTCTTCTGACGAGCGGCAGACATTCGGATACTTACATGCAGAGTGCAAAACTCTTCGTGCATCCCGAAGAGGCCGCGAAAATCGCGGCTGCGCTTGCGGAAAAACTTGCGCCGTACAAACCGGATATGATCGTTTCGCCTGCCGTCGGAGGCATAATACTCGGTTACGAGCTTGCCCGTGCGATGGGCGTTACCGATATTTTCGCGGAACGCGAAAACGGCGAAATGACGTTCCGCCGCGGTTTCGCGCTTGAAAAAGGCAGCCGCGTGATCGTAGCCGAAGACGTGGTGACGACGGGAGGAAGCGTAAAGGAAGTTATCGCTCTCTGCCGCGCGCACGGTGCGGAGGTGGCGGCGTGCGCGAGCGTGGTGGACCGTTCGAACGGCAAGGTGGAATTCGACGTACCGTATGTTCCTCTTCTTTCCATGGAAGTCACGAGCTGGGAGCCGGACGAATGTCCGCTCTGCAAAGCGGGCGCGCCCGCTCCGTATAAGCCCGGCAGCCGCGGAGTAAAATAAGTCGGGAGGGAGAGTATGAGCGGTAACGGCGGCACGCACCGCAAATTCGGATTCGGACACATATGCGGTATTATCCTGCTTGCGGCGGCGATAGTACTTATTGTCGGTTTGTTCGTCGAGCCGCCCGCAGTAGGTGCGGCGGGTTTTGCGCTCTTCGCGGCAGGGTCGGCAATGAGCGCCGTACGCAGATATGTCGTTGCGGCTCTGTCGCCGGGAGGCACTCCCGAATTCCGCAATTCGCTGATCGTGGCGATTGCGATGAGCGCGGTTTTCGCGCTTTCCGTCGCTGGATTCATACTCAAACTTACGTTTGTCTTCTGACGCGCGTAAGCCGTGCGTATTAAAGATTTGCTGTTTATCAGACGCGCCCCGGAAGTTTTCGGGGCGCGTCTTTTACGGGGATTGTACGGTCCGCGTCGGCGCGGATTACTGTTCGCGGAATCTGCCGTCCGGCGGCAGGGGATCGACGAACAGCGTCTTTGCGCCGAAATAGTCCACTTTGCCTGGCGCGGCGCCGCGCTTTTTGTGAACGTCCCGGATGAACGTATAATCGACGGGCACGTTTTCCGACTGTCTCGCCTTGGAATAGAATGCGGCAATCGACGCCGCTTTTACGAGAACGGTCTGCGGCACGGTTTTGCCTCGCGTGACGATTACTACGTGACTGCCGTGAAATCCCTGAGTGTGCAGCCATATATCGTCGCCGCGCGCTTCTTTCGTGATGCGGTCGTTCTGCACGTTGCTCTTTCCGACGAGCACGGTGAACCCGTCTATGTCGTATCTGTGCGGTGCGCTGACAGCTTTTCCCGTGCGTTTTGCCGCGCGGCGGATGTATCCCTGCTGTTCGAGTTCATCCGTTATTTCATATACGTCGCCGAGGTCGGAGGCGTTTCCGAGGGCGGCTTCGACGCTTTCGAGATAATCCTCGGCGCGCTC
>CASEMM010000046.1 GCA_949289095.1 uncultured Eubacteriales bacterium
CATGGAAAAATCTGCAAATAATCTCGCTATTATGCCTGACATAGTATTGATTGACGCGGTAAAAGGCTTACAAATACCATACAAATCGGTGTCGCTGATAAAGGCGGACGAAAAGAGTTATGCCGTCGCCGCCGCGAGTATCATAGCCAAAGTTACAAGAGATCGCATTATGCGCGAATACGACGCGAAGTATCCGTTTTACGGTTTCGCATCCAATAAGGGATACGGCTCGGCTGCGCACATACGGGCAATAGCCGAACACGGTCCGTGTCCGATTCACCGGCGTACGTTCATAAGGAATTTTACCGATGGGCAAGCATGAAAACAAGGAAAAGGGCAGATCCGGAGAAAGACTCGCGGAACAGTATCTGCGCAAAAACGGATACCGGATCCTCGCCCGCAATTTTGCGACTGACACCGGAGAAATCGACCTTGTGGCAACCGATGACGAATATCTCGTATTCGTCGAAGTCAAGATGCGTTCGTCTGCAGATTTCGGACTTCCGTCAGATGCCGTAGACTACTCAAAACAGCGCAGACTCGCAATGACGGCAAGCCAATACATCAAAAAATTCATGCTGTACGGCGCCCCCGCAAGATTCGACGTCATCGAAGTACGCGGGGACACGGGCGAAATAAATCATATCGCAAACGCGTTCGAAAGTTATCTGCGGTATTAACTTTCGTTCCGTAAGCCCCATATATTTTATATGTGGCAAGAATGAGCGTAAATCAATGCGCGTTGCGGCGCAACGCCAAAAAAGTATCTGGAACAGCCCGTCTGATAGCCGTTATCAAAGCGGATGCGTACGGGCACGGCGCGGCGGAATGCGCTGAAACGATGCGGAGCATAGCGGATATGTTCGCGGTAGCAACGGAGGACGAAGCACTCCGGCTGCTCGGCTGCGTGGAGACGAAGGATATTCTTATTCTCCATCCGTGCGCCCGTCCGCACATTTCGTCAGATAAAGTGATCTATACGCTGACTGCGCCGCAGGATGCCGAACGTTTCGCCGGGCGCAGGACGGCTGTCAAACTTAACACGGGAATGAACAGATTCGGTGCGGATGACAATTCGCGCGCGCTGCTGCGCGAAAGCATGCGGCTGACGCGCGTGCATTCCGTATACACGCACCTGCGCTGTCCGTCCGATAATGCAATAACGGACGCACAATACGATTCGTTCGGGAAAATGACGGCGGGAGTGCGACTGCCATTGCACATAGCGGCAAGCAACGCTCTCGACAGGGAAAAATCGTCACCGCACGAATACGTCAGATGCGGAATCGCGCTGTACGGCGGCATAAGCGGCTTCGAACGCGTGATGACCGTGACTGCGGAAGTGCTGGAAACGCGCGTTCTGCATGCGGGTGACGGAGTCGGGTACGGATGCGGAACGGTATGCCGCGATATGCGCGCCGCGGTACTCGACATCGGATACGCACACGGCTATCCGAAAAACGGCAGGCGGAGATATGTTTTTCTCGGCGGCAGAAAAAGGCGGGTGCTCGCCGTGTGCATGGACTGTATAATCGTTGAATGCGGCGAGAACGACAAGCGCGGCGACGTAGCTGAAATAACGGGCAGACATATAACGCCGCAGGAACTTGCGGACGCATGCGGCACCGTGACTTACGAAATATTTACTTCACTCGGAAAAATTACGGACAGAACTTATGACGCTTATGACTAAAAACGAAATCCGCACGCTGTATAAATACCTTCGCAGACATGTACTCTGCCGCGAGGAGAAGGAGAAGAAGATTGCGGACAAGCTGCTCGGTCTCGTTGCGGACGCAAAGAGCGTATTCTGCTATGAATCCGTAAGCGGGGAAGTTTCGACGGCGGACATCATATCGCGCATATCCGAATTTGCGACGGTATACGTTCCGATAGTGAGCGGCAGCAGTATGCTTCTGTATTCGCGCAGCGAGGACAAATACGCGAGCCGTCCCTGCGATTACACCGTCGTGCCGCTTATCGCGTTCGATGAATCGCGCAACCGCATAGGTTTCGGCGGCGGTTATTACGACAGATATCTCGCCTCGTGCAATACGCGTTCGATAGGCATAGCGTTTGACGAACAGCAGTGCGAACCTTTCGAAACGGAAAAGACGGATATCCGACCGGATATCATAGTAACGCCCACAAGGATACTCGGTGTATGAGAGTAATATCGGGAAAATACAAAGGCAAACGTCTGCTCGCACCCGAGGGGCGCGGAACGCGTCCCACCTCTGAAAAGGTACGCGAAAGTATTTTCGACATACTCGCTTCGCGCGGTATGACGGGCGGACGCGTTCTCGATCTGTTTGCGGGCACCGGAGCGCTCGGAATCGAAGCGCTCAGCAGAGGAGCGGAAGATGCCGTTTTCGTGGAAAAGAATCCGGACGCGGCGGCAATCGCCCGAAAGAATCTCGCTTCGCTCGGAATAAGCGCGAGCGTATTCAACACCGACTGGAAAGTCGCGTTGCGCAAACTGGAAGGCAAAAAAAAATTCGATATCATATTTCTCGATCCGCCGTACGCACTGCACGAGGAAGAAAAACTCGTGCGGGAAATAACCGCAAAGAATCTGCTTGCCGACGGCGGCTGTATCGTCGTGGAGCATTCGACGAACAACGATTTCGGCCATGACGGATATGACGCGGACAGACGCAGATATTCGGATACGAGCGTGACGTTTCTCACTAAAAAGCACAAAAAGCCGCGCTGCATATTTCCCGGAACGTTCGACCCGTTTACGCTCGGACATTTCGACGTCGTTATCGATGCGCTTAAAGATTACGAACGCGTGACGGTTGCCGTTGCGGAAACAACGTATAAGAGCAACTGCGCTCCGCTCGAAGTGCGCGCGGAAATCGCGTCTCTGTCGGTCAAAGACGAGCCGCGTGCCGACGTATGCGTATTCGGCGGCATGCTGACCGATTTTCTGCGCGACGAAAACTGCACGGAAGTCGTGCGCGGCGTGCGCGACGATACGGACATGAAATACGAAGAAAGCATTGCAGAGGTATACAGAGCGGATATACCGGACATAAACATGGTTTATTATTCCGCGGTCCGACCCGCCGTTTCCTCGCACGCGGTCAGGACTATGATCGCGGAAGAAAAAACGGACAAACTGTCCGCATTTGTCTGCATAAGCGCGCTGAAAAGAATACGCGAAACTTACGGTAAATAATTTTTACGAGAGGCAAAGGATATATATGTTCGAAAAAGTAAACAGAATAATGAGCGCGGAGGATGCCAAAGCCGCCGTACCCATGACGGAGGAACTGAAAAAGATCAAGGAACTGCGCGACGAACAACTGCGCGCGATAATCGACGGCAGAGACAAACGAAAAGTCATAATTATGGGACCGTGCAGTGCGGATAACGAAGATGCCGTCGTAGATTATGTTACACGTCTTGCCGGGCTTGCGGAAGAAGTCAAGGAAAAATTCATGCTCATGCCGCGAATTTACACTGAAAAACCGCGTACGAAGGGCGAGGGATACAAGGGAATGTTTCACAGTCCCAATCCGCAGACGGGAAAAACGGACATACAGAACGGTATATGCAATCTGCGTCACATGCACATCAGAGCCATACGGGAAAGCGGGCTTACCGCTGCCGACGAAATGCTCTATCCGGACAATCTCGACTATGTTTCAGACTTTCTGTCGTATATAGCGATAGGCGCGCGATCGACCGAAAATCAGCAGCACAGGCTTGTGGCAAGCGGGATAGACGTTCCCGTAGGCGTCAAAAATCCTATGAACGGCAGTTTTTCCGTCACGCTCAACTCCATATACGCGGCACAAATACCCAATGAATTCAAATACGGAGGGTGGCAGGTAAAAACTACGGGCAATAAGTATGCGCACGCCGTGCTGCGCGGAGTGGTAGACGTATACGGGAATAACATTCCCAACTATCATTATGAAGACGTTATACGCTTCTACGAGCAGTATATCAAACAGCATCTCGATAATCCCGCGATAATTATAGACACCAATCATTCCAACAGCGGTAAAAACGCTTTCGAACAAATAAGGATTGCGAAGGAAGTGTTCGGCAACATGCAATACGAGAACTTCAACAACGTTGTCAAAGGTCTGCTCATAGAAAGCTATATCGAAGACGGAAACCAGGGCGCAGACGGATGCGTATACGGAAAATCCGTCACCGATCCGTGCCTCGGATGGGAAAAGTCCGAACGGCTGATACGCGATCTCGCGGAAATGATCTGACGAACGTACGATAAAACTCAAACCGACGGAACCGTTTCTCCGTCGGTTTTTAGTTTTTATCAGATTCGCGTATAAGATATTTCCGCAACAGAACGTAACGCGCCGGTGTTCAGACAATCAGCAGACGGGAATAGAAATCGCACGGACGGCCGGCAAGCAACGCCCACAGATCGGACGCTCTTCTTTCCGCATCGAAGCACTCGCGCTGCGCGTTCGGAACGGCAGCCTCGCCGCGTTTTCCGATAATTATATTGGACGGCAGGCATGAAAGCATGTCCTTTGCGTCTTCCCGGACACCGAGCAGTCTCGCACTAACATAACCGCTGCGCTGCATCCGCCCCTCGATGCCGAGCAGATTGTGCAGGCATATACGCATTATCCTTCCGCGAGTGAACCGCGAAGTGGGTACCTTACGCATAAATTCTTCGAAATCGCACGCCGACCGCGCGAGCGTTTTGATTTTATTTTCGAATCCCTCTGCACAGTCCGGCGTACGGGCAATCTCCTCCGGGCTTTTTTCTCTTATCGCATGCAGCAGAAGCGCGCCGTAGTGGAGCATTATATTATCCGGTCTGTTTTTCAGCCATATCTCGCGTGCTGCGGGCGGCATGTATTTTTCGGATACCGACGCGCCGTCAGCACGGAGTTCCGTTGCGGATGCGTACCGCGACGGATCGGAAGCGCGCGCTATCGGAGTAAACTCTATATTGCTTCCTGAAGCCTTGAGAGCTAAAGCGTAACCGGCGGCAAGTATATTGTTGGGACGGGTGAGCAACTCCGCGAACTCGTCTCCGAGCAGACTTCCCGAAGCGAAGGTGAGAGCGCGGGCATACGATAGTCCTGCGGCAAGACCGCGGGAAAGCGCTTCCGAAAAACGCGTGTCGCCTGACGCTCTCAGCCCGGCATATCGCATATACATCCGTTTATCCGCGTTCTCTGCGCCCATTACGAGATGCGTCACTTCAGGTATTGTATTTAGTATATCCACCGCGCCGCGCGCAAAAACATCACCGGACGCGCAGGAATATACGACAGGCAGTTCGATAACGAGGTCTGCTCCGAATTTCAGCGCGCATTCGGCACGCGAGCGCACGTCGAGAAAGGCGGGTATAGCTCGCTGGACGAAACCGCCGCTCATTACCGCAATCAGTCTGTCACAGCCGCTCGTCTCGCGGGCATGTCTGAAAATATATTCGTGACCGTTGTGAAACGGATTCAGCTCGCAGATCACGGCGCAGTATTTCATAAAATTCTCCCTTCCGCATATGCAAATCGATTTACTTTTATCGCGGTTTGTTCTATAATTATGATATCATATTCCGAACAAAAACACAAGGAGATTGACCGATGTCCGTATTGGATCGTATCAAAAGCAGAGCTGCCGAACTGAAAAAAACGATAGTACTCTGCGAAGGGGAGGACAGACGCGTGGTGGAAGCCGCCGCGCGCATCACAAAGGAAGGCATTGC
>CASEMM010000047.1 GCA_949289095.1 uncultured Eubacteriales bacterium
CCGTCTGCGGCGGGCAGGTGTATTACCGTATCCTTGGGCTTTTTACTGCCGAAATTGCGATACGTGCGCTCGTCTATGACCCTCATGACTTCGTCCGCGGACGCGCCGCTCATGATCATATCGAACTCCTCTGCGTATACCGTTTCCTTCTCGATGAGCACGCGGACGAGCGTATCGAGATACGAACGGTTTTCGGAAAGTATTCTGAGCGCGGTCTGATGTCCGTCCTCGACGAACTTGCGTATCTGTTCGTCTATCTCCGCAGCCGTCCTGTCGCTGTAATTGTGGCTGCTGCCGTAATCGCGGCCGAGGAACACTTCGGTCTCTCCGCCGTAATAGACGGGTCCGACGCTGCTCATGCCCCACTCGGTGACCATCTTGCGGGCGCGTTCGGTCGCCATCTTGATATCGCCCGACGCCCCTGCGGACACGTCTTTTATCACGAGTTCTTCCGCTGCGCGTCCGCCCATCGTCATTGCGATATTGGCGGTCAGCTTATTGAACGTCACATGATTGTCGTCGTTGTCCGGACGGGTCATCGTATAACCCGCGGCGTTTCCTCTCGGAATTATGCTTATTTCGTGCACCGGATCGCAGTTCGGAGCGAGCCTGTACGCGACTATGGCATGACCGCCCTCGTGATACGCAGTGATCCGCTTGTCCACTTCCGTGACGAGACGGCTCTTCTTCTGCGGTCCCATGATTACCTTGTCGATCGCCTCGTATATGTCTTCCATTATTATCTGCGTACGGTTTGCGCGTGCGCAGAGTATGGCTGCTTCGTTGAGCAGGTTTGCTATTTCCGCCCCCGTAAAGCCGCTCGTTATGCGCGCGAGAACGCGATAGTCGATCTCGGGAGACATGGGCTTGTTGCGCGCGTGCACTCTGAATATCGCTTCTCTGCCGCGCACGTCGGGGATCTGAACGTATATCTGCCTGTCGAAACGCCCGGGGCGCATGAGCGCGGGATCGAGTATGTCCGCGCGGTTTGTCGCCGCCATGACGATAATCGCCTCGTTGGACTCGAAACCGTCCATCTGCACGAGCAACTGGTTAAGCGTCTGTTCGCGCTCGTCGTGACCGCCGCCAAGTCCCGCGCCGCGGTGACGGCCGACTGCGTCTATCTCGTCGATAAAGATTATGCAGGGCTGATTTTTCTTCGCCTGCGCGAACAGATCGCGCACGCGGCTCGCGCCCACGCCGACGTACATCTCGACGAAGTCCGAACCGGATATGGAGAAGAAAGGCACGTTCGCCTCGCCCGCAACGGCTTTGGCAAACAGAGTTTTACCCGTGCCCGGAGGGCCTACGAGCAGAACGCCCTTGGGCACTCTCGCGCCCACGCCCGCAAACTTGCCCGGCGTTTTGAGGAATTCGACGATCTCCTGAAGCTCTTCTTTTTCCTCTTCCGCGCCCGCAACGTCCGAAAAGCGCACCTTGAGCGAACTCTGAACGTTCGCCTTGCTCTTGCCGAAGTCGTTGGCGACGCCGCCGCCCCCGCGCATGCTGCGGAACAGTATGACGATGAATACGATCATGATGCCCAGCATGGCAACGGGATATATATAGTCGAATATCGATACGGCATAGCGGTCGGCGTACAGCACGTCCGTCGTAGAATACGTTGCCCAAAGGGAATACGACGAATTTCTGAGTTCGTATATTACGCGGGGGTCGTCAATGCCGTATTCGGCAAACTGTCCTCCGTTGCCGTCGGCGCCCGTGAACGCCGCCCAGTCCGCATCCGCTTCTTCCGCCGTATACGGATCGTCGCCTTCGGCGGTAATATTGCCGCGGATTTCCTTAGCTTTGCTCACCGCAACGTCGTAATCGGCGAACAGCGAATAATAGTCCGATTCGGAATACAGCGTCACGGTGTATCTCCTGCCGTCCGACGAGAACGACACCGTATCGCCCGACACGTTCATCGACCCGTCGCTCACGTTGCCCGAAAGCAGCATCGTATAGAACCTGCCCGAACTGACTTCCTCCGCACGCGTGGTGGAGAAGATGATCACGAAGAGCAGGATCGCGAGCGCAAGCACCGCAAGAACTCCTATCAGGATTTTGGTGGATGATTTCAATTCAGTATTTTCTCCGTATTCCCCGCAAGCCGCGGGGAGCGAGCCGCAATGCGGCTGGTCGTACACGGCAAAAGCCGAGTATACTATTTCATATTATAACGCAAGCGAAACAAAATTACAAGTATTTTAACGCGATTGTTCCGCCTTTGACGCCGCGCCGCCGCCGTTTTTTTGCTTTTTCGTTATATATCGCCGTATTCCACGGATACGAGATAAAGCGCTTCCGGCGGAGCTACGTCCGGCATCAGCCGTCTGTCTCCCGTTTCCAGCGCCCGCGCTATCGCGTCCGCGCTCTTTTCTCCCTTTCCCACTCTCATCAGCGCGCCCGCCATTATGCGCACCATGTTATACAGAAACCCGCTGCCCGTTATGCGGAACAATATGCGGTCTCCTTCTCTGCGCACGGACGACGAATACACGATGCGGGTAAACGTTCTTGCGGACGAACCGCTTGTCATGAACGCCGAAAAATCGTGAGTTCCGACGAACAGAGCCGCAGCCGCATTCATGGCTTCCGCATCTGCTTCCGCGCCGATATAACATTCCCGCGTGCGGCGCAGCGGCGACGGAAACGGCGACGTATACATGACGTATTCGTAAGTTTTGCGTTTTGCGCTCCTGCGCGCGTCGAAGCCGTCGGGAACGCGTTCGCAGGATTTTACGGCGATGTCGCACGGCAGCCAGTGATTGAGCGCCCGCACTATCGTCGCGGGAGAAAGCGTGCCTTCGTAATCGAAATGCGCGACCTGCCCGAGGGCGTGCACGCCCTCGTCCGTCCTGCCGCTCGCATATACCGACGTCCCGGGAGCTATATGCGCGAGCGCGCGCTCCGTCTCTTCCTGCACGGTGCGCAGTCCGTTCTGCCGCTGCCAGCCGTGAAAAGCCGAGCCGTCGTATTCGAGAATTATTTTCAGCCTCATCTTATCCTCTTCCGTCCGCGGCGGGTGTTACGTCAAACATAAATTCGTTACATTAAATACCCGTTAAAGCCGCGTCCGGCATTTATTAAAATTGCATAAGAACGTCACGCGGCGCCCATTGCCATGACGCTCACCCAACTCCATCCCCACCAATTGTATACGCATACGAGGATAAAGAACAGCAGCGCTGCCGAAAACAGCATGGCTGCGATATCCGAAACGCGGAACCGCAGCACTTTCATGCGCGTCTTGCCCTTGCCGCCGTTATAGCAGCGCGATTCCATGGCGTCGGAAAGATCCGCCGAACGCTTGAATGCGGAGATAAAGAGAGGTATCAGCACGGGAACGAGAGCGGCTATGCGCTTGAATACGTTGCCGTGGTCGAAGCACGCTCCCCTCGCTTTCTGCGCGTTCATCACGCGCTGCGTCTCCTCGAACAGCGTGGGAATCATGCGCAGAGCAATGCTCATTATCATGCCGAACGCGTGCACGGGCACTTTTATCAGTTTGAGCGGAGAAAGAAGAAACTCTATCGCGTCCGCCATATCGACCGGCGTCGTCGTAAGCGTGACTACCGTCGGTCCGAGCACGAGCAGCACTATGCGGCAGAGCACGAGTCCGCCCGTCATAAGTCCCGTACGGCATATGCAGAACGGACCGAACCCGACGTAAAACGCCTCCGCTTCCGCGCCCGCTCCCTTATTGAGGAGAACGGTGAACACGAACGTCACTACCGCGAGCACTATTATCGCTTTGAGGGACGACAGCACTTTGAGCGGCGGCACCCTGCTCATCAGCACGACCGTAAGCAGCGCCGCCGCTATCACCGCGAACTGCATGAACGACCTTGCGAATATGACCGTGACGATATATACGATCATTATGATGAACTTCGCGCGCGCGTCCGCTCTGTGGACCGGAGAATTTACGGGATAAATCTGTCCGAATACGACGTCTTTCATCTTCCGTTCCTCCCGTATATCGCCGCGAGTTCGTCTGCAAGCTCCTCTTCGGTCAGACAGTCGGGGCGCACCGGCACGCCGTGCTCCGACAGATAGAGCGAAAGCTCCACCGCGGCGGGCAGTTCGAGCCCGAGCGAGCAGATAATATCGCGTTCGGAAAACAGCTCCGACGGCGAAAATACGCCCAGAATATGCCCTCCTCCGAGAACCGCGACCTTATTGCAGCACTCCGCGACTTCGTCCATATTGTGCGAAACCATGACTATCGTCGGGCATGTGGTGCGCTGCACGTCGCGGAAAAGCGCGAGCAGTTCGCGTTTGCCCTCGGGGTCCAGCCCTGCCGTCGGCTCGTCGAGTATGAGCACTTCGGGGCGCATGGCGAGCACTCCCGCTATCGCCGCGCGCCTCTTCTGCCCGCCCGAAAGCTCGAACGGCGAACGTTCGGCTATCTCGTCGTAATCGAGCCCGACGAGGCGTATCGCGGTACGCACGCGCTCATCGATCTCCTCCGCGCTCAGTCCGAGATTTTTCGGTCCGAACGCCACGTCATCCCTGACCGTGTCCGCGAACAGCTGATATTCGGGGTACTGAAATACCATTCCGACTTTGCCGCGCAGCAGACCGAGGTCGGGCTTTCTGACGGTAAGGTCTATTCCGCAAACGCGCAGCGCCGCGCCGGCGTTTGCCTTATGTTTGCGCTGAATGCGCGTAAGCGCGTTTATATGCGAAATCAGCGTGCTTTTGCCGCTGCCTGTCTGTCCTATAATGCCGAAGAAATCCCCTTTTTTCACTTCGAGAGAAACGCCGTCAAGCGCCTTGGTTTCGAAGGGAGTGCGGGGATTGTATACATACGTCAGATCGCGTATATCTATCACGACATCGTCCGCGGCGGGAGAGATAGTCACTTTATTGCGCATAACACCTCCGCAAGCCGTTCCGCCGTGACGGGCACGTCGCCCGTATAAATGCCCCGCCGTTTAAGTCCGTAAGCTATGCGCGCGGGCAGCGGCGCGTCGAGACCGAGCGAACGCAGCCGTTCCACGTCGGACAACGCGTCGCGCGAATTTTCGTCTATTGCGACTCTGCCGTCAGACAGAGCTATCACCCTGTCCGCGCGCGCGGCTTCGTCGGGAAAGTGCGTGATGGTCACAACGGTTATCCCCGCTTCTTCGCGGATACGCTCCACGGCGTCCATTACCTCGCGTTTTCCGCGCGGGTCGAGCATGGCGGTGGACTCGTCGAGAACCATGACGCGCGGTTTCATGGCGAGTATTCCGGCAATCGCTATGCGCTGCTTCTGCCCGCCCGAAAGGCGGAAAGGCGTGCCCTTCCGGTGCTCGTACATTCCCACGCATCCGAGAGCCCAGTCCACGCGCTCGCGTATTTCGGCGGGCGGCAGTCCGAGATTTTCCGGACCGAACGCCACGTCGTCCTCTATGACGGACGCCACCATCTGATTGTCCGGGTTCTGGAACACCACGCCCACCGTACGTCGCACTTTAACCGTTTCGTCGTGTCCCGCCTGCGCGGTGTCTATGCCGTCGACAACGACGCTCCCATCGTCGGGGACGTACAGTGCGTTGAGCAGACGCGCGAGCGTGCTTTTGCCGCTGCCGTTCGCTCCCACGAGCGCGACGAAATCGCCCTCCGCAATGTCGAAAGACACTCCGCGAAGAGCGGTCACTTCGTCCTCGGTATCGCGGTTGTATTTATACGTCGCGTTCCTGACAGATATTATGATGTTGTTCTTTGCGGTATTTTCCATTGGCTCACAGTCCGCCGAATATCAGTCCGCACAAAAAGCCGAGCAGACCGCCCGGCACGGGCGCGGCATATTCGCCTATTATATTTCCGACCGGCACGAATCCAACGTCCTCGAAACGCGAATCCTCCGAATTATTCCTGTTGTCGCCGAGTACGAACACGCACCCGTCGGGCACGGTCTTTTCGGTATCCGGATACACGAGAACTCCGTCCGCCGCGCCGTAATCGCGCATGGGCTCGTAAATATACGGCTCGTCGACGTATTCGCCGTCCACGAATAGAGACAGCGTTCCGCCCGACCGCCGCAGCTCCACCGTCTGCCCCTCCGTCGCAACGACGCGCTTTATAAGCGTCCCGAGTCCGCAGTCGAATACGACTATGTCGCCGCATTCGGGAGTGAAACTGTCGTAAAGGAACACGCGCTGTTCGTCGTGCAGCGTCGGCTCCATGCTGTTTCCGCTTATGACGCACACGGAGAACACCGCGTTGACAGTGACCGTCGCGGCAAGCAGCGCGCACAGCGCGCACGCGACGCACCACAGCGCCGTCTGCAGCCGCGATTGTTTTTCCCAAAGAGGGCTGAACCCGTCCCTTCTCATACCCAGAGCATGCTCGCCACGATGACGGGATTTTCCGCCACGATACTCATGCCGAACACTTTCTCCCAGTTTTCGCAGATTCCGGAGAGCGATTTGAAATCCGTCACCTCCAACGTCACCTTACGCCATCCGTCCTCCGGAGATACCGATTCGGTATGCGTGAATTCCGCATACTTTCCGGGTCTGACTTCCGCGGTCACTTTGAACGTAACGAACTGCGGCTTCTCCGAATACAGCATTCTCTGCAGAAGATACCCTTCGCGCCCGCGGTATACGGGATCGCCGAGCTTGAACGTACCCAGCTCGCCCGACGCGGTGACGCCTCCGATACCGAATGGTCCGCTGCCCGTCCCCGGAGTCGCGGACGTACCCGCAGGCGAATATTCAGTCCAGTCGTCCGCGCCCATGTCGCCGTCATAGATAAGGCGGTTTGCGGTCATCGGAGAAGCGTCCACGCCCATCTGCGAAGGCAGCTTTTCCGTTATCGGAGAACTGACGCTCATCCCGCCCGGCAGGCGCGCGTTCGCAAACGCATATATCTTTTCTCCCGCATCGTACACGTCCGCATGAGCAATGTACTCGCCGTCTCCGACAAGCATGAGTTTTGCTTTGCTCCAGTTGCGCAGCGCAGGTTCATCCGTTCCGCGGGAAACGAACAGTTCGGTTTCGCAAGCCGGATCGGCCTTGACGTTATAATACAGTTTTCTTTCGGATGCGGACGCAGTCACTTCGGGTTCGGACGGGATCTCTGCGGACGAACCGCGCAGATACTTATCCAGCCACAGCCGCACGTTTTCTCGCTGCTTGCCTCCTATCGAACGGCTCGCGCGCTCGCTCACGGACAACCGTGATCCGCTGTCCTCGGGAATGAGCGAAAACAGATCGCTCATATCGTCCGTCTGCCCGTCGGTATCGTTGGACGCTATCATCATAAGCAGCGGCACGCGCACCATGGGCGCATAAGCCTCGTCGGCAAGCGCGACTTTATACGTCAGATAATTGGGATCGTCGCTGTGCGTATCCTTTTTGCCGTTGGAATACAGCGTGACCGCACACTTTATGCGCCTGTCGAGCGCGGCGGCTTTGAGAGCCGCGGAACTCGCAATTCCCGCTCCCACGACGGCTATGCGTTCGCAGTCCACGAAATCCAGACCTGCCGCATACGTCACGGTCCGCATGCCTATCTCCGCCCAAACGCTCCAGCAGTTGAAACGCAGATCGGACGGATATTCGTCCAGCCGTTCGGCTTTCCAGTTCGCGCATCCGAGAGAACGCGGATAGATCGTATAACGAAAATCGTTTTCGCGCGTTCCTGCATAATCGGGCACGACGACGACATAACCGAGCCCGGCAAGTTCTTCCGCACTCCGTTCCGCGTCGGCGCGGACGGCATCGGGCATGAATACGACGGCGGGATACCTGCCTTTCGAGGCAGGCGCGATACAGCGCACAAACACGCGCGTAACGCCGTCCGTCGTCGTCGGACCGCTGAAATACGCAGTTATCACGCGCCTGTTCCCGCTCTTTTCGTCGGTCAGAACGTATGTGTTGAGCGGCAACGCAGACGGGTCGTAACCCTTCCAGATTTGTTGCGGAGTCAATAGTTCCATAATTATATAGTATTTTATAATTATCGGACCGTTTTGTCAACCTTTTTGCGGCAGAGCTTTTCCGCACGTAGCACGCGGGCGCGTACGTCCGAACGTCGGCGGCGGAAAATCCCGTTATCGCCGCGAAAAAGTACGGCGCATTTAACCGTTATAATTCCGTAAAATCGCTTGACAACCGCACTTTAATATAATATAATACATTTTGTCGACGGCAGGAAGCCTTATAATCCTCGGTAGCTCAGTCGGTAGAGCACGCGGCTGTTAACCGCGCTGTCGTAGGTTCAAGTCCTATCCGAGGAGCCAAAAGCCCCGTGCGGTAAGCATGGGGCTTTTTTATGCGACGAAGGATAGGACTTGAACATCA
>CASEMM010000048.1 GCA_949289095.1 uncultured Eubacteriales bacterium
ATGAAAGCCGTGCGCGGAAGCGAAGGGCTCAGCCTCGACAACTCCAAATACAATCATTACAGCGATGAAAAAGTCGTGAATTCTCTCATGCCCGCGACGGACTACCGTTTGTTCATGATATACGAGGCGCTCAGACGCGGACTCAGAACCGTTGACGAGATATGCGACGAAACGAAGATAGACAAGTGGTTCATCTCGAAGATAAAGAACCTTGTCGATTATGAGAAACTCATATCCGGGAGACCTTTAACGCAGGATGAATATCTGCGCGGCAAAAAACTCGGATATCCCGACAAAGTGCTCGAAAAGATAAGCGGTAACAGACTGCCGTCGCACCGCACCGCCGTATACAAAATGGTGGATACATGCGGAGCGGAATTCAAAGCGGAAACGCCGTATTTCTATTCGACTTACGACGACGAGAACGAAGCGGCGGAATTTATCGGCGAACGCGGCGACGATAAGAAGCGCAGAGTGATAGTGTTCGGTTCCGGTCCCATCCGCATAGGTCAGGGCATCGAGTTCGATTATGCGTCCGTGCATTGCGTATGGGCGTTGAAAGAAGCCGGCTGCGAAGTTGCGATAGTCAACAACAATCCCGAAACAGTTTCCACTGACTTCGACACCGCGGACAGACTTTATTTCGAACCGCTTACGCCCGAGGACGTGGACAACGTTATAGCGACGGAAAAACCGTACGGCGCGGTCGTCGCATTCGGCGGGCAGACGGCGATAAAGCTCACCAAACATCTCAGTGAAAGCGGCGTGCGCATTCTCGGCACGGCGGCGGATATGATAGACGCGGCGGAGGACAGGGAGCGTTTTGACGAGCTGCTCGAAAAACTGGGTATACGCCGTCCCGCCGGACATACCGTCACAAATACGGCGGACGCACTGCGCGTCGGCGCGGAACTCGGCTATCCGGTACTCATGCGTCCGAGCTATGTCCTCGGCGGTCAGAACATGATAATCGCTTGGGGAGAAAGCGATATACGCGAATACATGGACGTCATACTGACCGAAAATCCGAACAACATCATTCTTATCGACAAATACGTCATAGGAACGGAAGTGGAAGTCGACGCGATATGCGACGGAAGGGATATTCTTATTCCGGGCATTATGGAGCACGTCGAAAGAACGGGTATTCACAGCGGCGATTCCATCGCCATATATCCCGCGCAACATCTCAGCGACGAGATAATCGAAAAACTCATAGAAAACACCCGCCAGCTCGCACTCGGTCTGGAAACCAAAGGGCTCATAAACATACAGTATATCGTCAAGAACAATCAGATATACGTCATAGAGGTCAATCCGCGTTCAAGCCGCACGGTGCCGTACATCAGCAAGGTGACGGGCGTGCCGATGATACAGCTTGCTACCGAATGCATGCTCGGCAGAAAACTCAAAGAGCTCGGCTACGGCACGGGACTGTATAAACGCAGCCCGTACGTTGCGGTCAAAGTTCCCATATTCAGTTTTGAAAAACTTGCGGATCTCGACACTCATCTCGGTCCTGAAATGAAGTCCACGGGCGAAGTGCTCGGCATAGGAAAAAGCCTGGACGAAGCTCTGTATAAGGGACTGTGCGCCGCGGGCTACGATATGGACAGGAAAAATAAACGCAAGGGCGTGCTCATCACGGTGCGCGATGCGGATAAGCCGGAAATTGCGGCGATAGCGAAGGAGTTCAGCGAGCTCGGATACAAGCTGTATGCGACGGCGGGTACCGGCGAAGTTATTAAAAAAGCCGGCATGAAAGTGACCGTAGTCAATAAGATAAGCGACGGCGGCAAAGAAACGACGTTCGATCTTTTGTCGGGCGGTAAGGTCAGTCTGCTCATCTGCACTTCTTCCAAGGGAAGAATCCCGTCCGAGGACGACGTTCGCCTTCGCCGCGAGGCCGTGACGCTCGCAATTCCCTGTCTTACGAGCGTGGATACGGCTAACGCGCTCGCTCACGCACTGCGCTCCAAGTACAGTCAGGGCAACATCGAGCTTGTGGATATCAACCGCATGCGTACGGAGAAGCAGAAGATATCTTTCATAAAAATGCAGGGCTGCGGAAACGACTATATCTATATCGATTGCCGCAAACACAAGATAAGCAACATGGAGTCGATAGCCGTCAATCTGTCCGACAGACATTTCGGCGTCGGCGGCGACGGCGTGGTGTTCATAGAGCCTTCGTCGGTTGCGGACATAAAGATGCGTGAATTCAATTCCGACGGCAGCGAGGGCATGATGTGCGGCAACGCAATACGCTGCGTGGGAAAATACATTTACGATACGGGTCACGTCGACCGCAAGGAGATAACCGTGGAAACGCGCAGCGGCGTCAAGAAACTGTGGCTGTATGTGCGGAACAACGAAGTATCCAGCGCAAGAGTGGATATGGGCGCTCCTCGGTTCGGAGCGGGAGACATTCCGGTTCGGCTTTCGGGCGAGGTGATTGATGTGCCCGTCGCTCTTGCGGGCGCCGAGCGGCGTATAACGTGTGTATCCATGGGCAATCCGCACTGCGTGATACCGGTGGAGGACGTTGACGATATAGACATCGAAAAGATAGGACCGGCGATAGAGAACGATCCGCTGTTCCCGGACAGGGTGAACGTGGAGTTCGCTCAGGTCCTTGACGAAACCACGGTCAAGATCCGCGTATGGGAACGCGGTACGGGAGAGACGTATGCATGCGGCACCGGAACGTGCGCGGCTGTCGTCGCGCTGACCCGTCTCGGCAAATTCCGCGAAGGCGACGCGATCACCGTACGGCTCAAAGGCGGGGTTATGACAGTGCAGTATACCGGCGATACGGTATATCTGACGGGAGATGCCGTGGAGGTATACAAAGGAGTAGCGAGGTTATGACAAAGTACATTTTCGTTACCGGCGGCGTCGTGTCGGGGCTCGGCAAGGGGATTACCGCCGCGAGTCTGGGAATGCTGCTCAAAGCGAAGGGACTGAAAGTCGTTTCGCAGAAGCTTGACCCGTATATCAACATAGATCCGGGTACGATGAGTCCCTATCAGCACGGCGAAGTGTTCGTGACGGAGGACGGCGCGGAAACCGAACTTGACCTCGGACACTACGAACGTTTCATCGACGAAAATCTGAACAAGTTCTCCAATCTCACGACCGGTAAAGTCTATTGGAACGTGCTCAACAACGAACGCAACGGCGTCTATAACGGGGAGACGGTCCAGGTCATACCGCATATAACGAACGAGATCAAGAGATTCGTGTATTCCGTTGCGAAAAAAGACGGCGCGGACGTCGTCATAACGGAAATAGGCGGTACGATAGGCGACATAGAGAGTCTTCCGTTCCTTGAAGCGATTCGTCAGGTGGGCAACGAGGTCGGCAGGGAAAACTGCCTTTACATACACGTTACTCTCGTGCCCGTTATAAAATCGAGCGGGGAAGTCAAGTCCAAGCCGACGCAGCACTCCGTCAAGGAATTGCAGAGTCTGGGCATTCAGCCCGATCTCATCGTCTGCCGCTGCGACGGACATCTCGACGATTCGGTGAAGAACAAGATAGCGATGACGTGCAACGTCTATCCCGACTGCGTGATAGAAAACCGCAATGTCGGACTGCTTTACGAAGCTCCGCTCATGCTGGAAGAGAGCAGGATATGCGAAGTGGTCAGCCGTATGCTCTCCCTGCCCGACGATCCGCCCGATCTGACGGACTGGATGGCGATGCTCGAAAAGGCGCGGGCGAGGGATAAGGACGTTACGATCGCCATATGCGGCAAGTATACGCACATGTACGACACTTATCTCTCCATAATAGAGGCTCTCACGCACGGCGGCATACATAACGGCGCGCGTATCAACATAGATTGGGTGGACAGCGAAAAGCTGAGCGAGGAAAACTGTGCGGAGCGCCTTGCGAACGTCGACGGCATACTCGTGCCGGGCGGGTTCGGCGACCGCGGCATAGAGGGCATGATAGTGGCTGCGAAATACGCCCGCGAAAACGGCGTTCCGTATTTCGGAATATGCCTCGGCATGCAGATAGCCGTCATCGAGTTTGCGCGCAACGTCGCCGGGCTCAAAGAGGCGAACAGCCGCGAATTCGATCACTATTCGCCCGACAAAGTCATAGACTTCATGGAGGGGCAGCACGGCATGGAAAATACCGGCGGTACGATGCGTCTTGGCGCATACGAGTGCGAGATTGCGCCCGGCACGCTGCTCTCCCGCATATACGACGGCGCGGGCACGGTATACGAACGTCACCGCCACCGCTTCGAATTCAACAACGCATACCGTTCGGAGTTCACATCGCTCGGTCTGGTGATAGGCGGGCGCAATCCGCAGAACGATCTCGTAGAGTCCGTGGAACTGCCGAACCACCCGTTCTACATAGGCGTTCAGTACCACCCCGAATTCAAGAGCAGGCCGCATCATCCGCAGCCGATATTCAGGGCGTTCGTCGCGGCGGCTCTCGGACATAAGGCAAACCGTACAAAGGCAGGAATAAAATGAAACTCAACCGCAATTACGATAACGTAAAGGACAGCTATCTCTTCGTTGAGATAGCGAGACGCGTCGCGGCTTATTCGGCGGATCATCCCGATGCGAAACTCATACGTATGGGCATAGGCGACGTGACGCGCCCGCTCGCTCCCGCAGTCGTGGAAGCGGGGCTGAAAGCAATGGCTGAAATGGGCAGGGCGGAGACTTTCCGCGGATACAGTCCCGATTCGCAGGGATATGACTTTCTGCGCGAACGCATAAGCGCGTATTACGCGCGTTTCGGCGTTAAGATCGCGCCCCGCGAAATACACGTTTCGGACGGCGCGAAGAGCGACTGCGGCAATATCGTGGATATGTTCGCGGATGACAACACGGTACTAATTCCCGATCCCGTGTATCCCGTCTATGTGGACAGCAACATAATGAGCGGCAGAAAAATAATTTACTGTGACGCGACGGAAGAAAACGACTTTGCTCCGCTGCCGGACGAAAAGGTGAAGTGCGACATAATATATCTCTGCTCGCCAAACAATCCGACGGGTTCGGCGTTTACGAAAGAGCAGCTTGCGGCATGGGTGGACTATGCCCGCAGGCAGGGCGCCGTGATAATATACGACGCGGCGTATGAGGCGTTCATAACGGATCCTGACGTGCCGCGCAGTATATTCGCAGTGGACGGCGCGAGAGAATGTGCGGTGGAGCTTTGTTCGTTTTCAAAAACGGCGGGCTTTACGGGCGTACGCTGCGGTTATACCGTCGTGCCCGACGAACTTTGCGGAGGGAAATTCGCAAAGATGTGGGCGAGAAGACAGTCCACCAAATTTAACGGTACGAGTTACATACAGCAGCGTATGGCGGAAGCCGCGTACTCGGAAGAGGGCATAAAGCAGAACATGGAGAACATAGCGGCATACAGAAAGAACGCCGCGCTCATTTCCTCGGCGCTCGACGAAATCGGTATTTATCACACGGGCGGCAAAAATTCTCCGTACATATGGCTCAAATGCGGTACGGACAGCTGGACGTTCTTCGACCGGCTTCTGAACGACGCCAACGTCGTCGGCACGCCCGGTTCGGGATTCGGCAGGAACGGCGAAGGTTTCTTCCGTCTGACGGCGTTCAATACATACGAGAACACGGTTGCCGCGCTTGAAAGAATCAAAAAAATACTTTGACGCGCGAGCGGCAATGATACCCGGTCTGCAGAGATCGGGTATATTTTTATATAAATGCCACATATGCAAAAAAACGGCTTAAATCCGCATTTCGTCTTGACAGACCGGTGATTTATGTTATACTGATAATGTAAAGATATATGCGCCGCGTGAAAGGAGTCACATGTATAAAATAGCGATAGTTGACGACGACGAATCGTCCGTAAATCTCATAAAATCCATGATCCTTCGTTTCGGCAGAGAGAGGAATACGGAATTTTCCGTCGCCGCATACGACAATGCCGTCGGATTCGTAGAAAAGTACAGAGCGGGTTACGACATCGTTTTCATGGATATCATGATGCCGGATATGGACGGAATGACGGCTGCCGCAAAACTGCGGGAGGCGGACGGTTCCGTGCTTCTCGTTTTTATAACGAATATGGTGCAGTACGCCGCGCAGGGATACGACGTCGGCGCGTTCGGTTTTCTCGTCAAGCCGGTAACGTACGAAAGCATCGCGCTGAAACTGATAAAGGCGATAGAACGGCTGCGCAGCGATACTTCGAAAGCGATAGCGATAGGTTCGAAAACGACGTTCCGCAAGGTCAGGATCGCGGATATTTTCTATGTGGAAATACGCGGTCATACGCTCGTCTGGCATACGGCGGACGGCATTTTTACGAATACGGGCTCGCTCAGGCGTGTGTGCGAACAGCTGGGAGAGAACTTTGCGTTCTGCAATCAGTGTTACCTTGTGAATCTTGCGCACTGCGACGAACTGAAAAGGACGGAAGTTACCGTCGGAGGAGAAAAGCTGCAGATATCGAGATATAAAAAGGCGGAGTTTCTGAGACAGCTTAATAAATATCTGAACGATATGTCATAGGGGAAAATGCTGACTACACTCGGGGTATATAAAATTTTATACATGGCGGAGCTGCTGTTTACTTTTTTCGTGTACGCACGCAAGCTCCGCAGGAGAAGTCGTTTCGCTCTGCGCGTCGCGGCAGTGTGCGCCGTTTCGCTTGCCGTCGCGGCGTTTTTCCCCATGCCGATTTACGGTTGGTGGTACACGTCGTTCGTGTTTGCCGTGCTGTTCGCGCTTCTTCTCGCAGGGTCTGCGTTCTGCTTCAAGGAAAAATTCATATGTATGGTTTATTGCGGTCTTGCCGCATACACCACGCGCCACGCTGCGTTTCAGGCGTTCGGCCTTATTCGTACGGGCTTCGATATGTTTTTTTCGCAGGCGGACGGCATGCTGATATACTCTCTGTACGGCGACGCGCCGCTTGCCGAATTCATGACGAGGTTAAACGCCGTCTGGATAGTTCTGTATATCGGAGTATATGTTCTCGTGTATGCCCTCGTGTTCATGTTTTTCGGCAGGAGAATATGGCAGAGTCCGGATCTGCAGATAAAAAATTCGTCGCTGCTTATACTGTCCGGCGTGATAATGTTCGTGAACGTGCTGCTGCACAGCATACTCGTATACGGTTCGGATACGGCGTCCGTTTATGTGATGCTGCTTTATGTGTACAATCTCGTATGCTGCGCGTTCATTTTTTACATGATGTCTACCGTCGTGGATATGAAACATCTGCGGCAGGAACTCGTCATACTGGGACATCTGCGCGAACTCGAAAGGGAACAGTATGAGGAACAGAGCCGGGATATAGAACTGATAAACATGCGCTGTCACGATATCAAGCACCAGATATATGCCCGCATGCACGACAAGAGCGACGATTATCTGCGCGATCTCGACGAACTCATAAACGTATATAACGCAAAGGTAAAAACAGGCAACCGCGAACTTGACATAATACTCACGCAGAAGAGCCTGTTCTGCGCAAAACACGGCATAGTTTTCAGCTGCATGGCGGACGGCAGCGGGCTGTCTTTCATGGACAAGACGGATATATATTCTCTTTTCGGAAACATCATAGACAACGCGATAGAGTGCGTGATGAAATTCGAAAACAAAAACAGACGCGTGATAGATTTTTCCGTAAGCGGAGAGCGCGGCGTGATCGCCGTGCGCACGGGCAACTACTGCGACGGCGACGTGACGTTCGATTCCGACGGTCTGCCCGTCACCACAAAGACGGACAAGGCGTTGCACGGCTACGGCATGAAGAGCGTAAGGGAGATAGTGAACAAGTACGGCGGCGATCTGGATATCACGGTTAAGGACGGGATCTTCTCCGTAGGCATAATACTGCTGACGGGCGGCGTGTAAACGGCTATATACGCAATAAAAAGTCCAAGCTGTGAATTTGGTATTGCAATCTTCCGCCGTGCGGTGTATCATTTCGTTGTCGGACGCGCATTCGGCAAATATCCGAAAAGGAGGAAGATGATGTCCATATTCATTCGGTTTCTGCAGGACAACATCGCGCTCGTCGTGCTTACCGCGATCGCCGCGGTCGTTCTCGTGGCATCCGCGACGGCACTGATAGTTATGGCGGTGAAGCGGAAGCGTTCCGCGTCGCGCGGAAAATCGGAAGACGCCGTGACGGAAGAAAGCGGCGCGGAGACGGAAAAAGAACAGCCGCGGCTTTGATAAAGCCGCTTTTCGGCGCGCCGTGACATCCGCGCCGACGATCCCGTAACACGAGGAGGAAATGAACGATGAAAAAAACGAAAACAGGTATACGCATATGCGCATATATCGCAGCCGTTCTTCTTGTGCTGACGGCGGTGTTTTTCGCCGCATGCGGAAAAGAGGAAACGCCGCAGCCCCGGCCGCCCGCACAAGGCGAGGACGGACTCGTTTCGTTCGAAGTGTATATGCCGCCGTCCAAAACGGATTATTACGTCGGTGAATCCTTCGATCCGTCGGGCATGGTGCTCAAAGCGGGCTATGACGACGGAACGGTAACGAACGTGCTCTATTCTGACTGTACGTTCAGCACGGATCCGCTCGGCATCGGGGACGCATATGTGGAGATAGAGTATAACGGATTGTCCGTCAGGATAGACGTGACGGTCACCGAAGCGCCCGATATAACGGACGATCCCGGAACACCCGTGTTACAAAGAATCGCGCTCGAAAGCGGACCGGACAAGACGTCGTATGTGCGCGGCGAAGTATTCAACCCGACGGGCATGGTTATAAAAGCTATTTATGACAACGGGTTTGAAATGACCGTTCCCGTCTCCGAAACGGAGTATCCGAAAGACCCGCTGACGGAAAACGACAGCAGCGTGACCATACGTTACGGCGAATTTGAAACGACGGTAGACATACAGGTAAGCAGATATATTATCGATATTCCGGACGGTGAAAGCAAGGCGTATCGCGGCGAAGCGGAAACCACCGATCTTACGACGATGGAAATAACCGCGTCATGGGCAGAAGGAAGGTCGCTCACCGAATCGAACGCGAATGCGAGCGGCGGTATAATGGTCGCCAATATTTCGGCGGCGCAGGGGTATCTCGAGTATTACATAAACAGCGCCGGGGAATATGCGGCAACGCTTATCGGATATTATCTGTGGGGAAATACCGATACGGTGGAGCTCGATAAGGCGTTTACCGTCAAGTGGAATAACGAAAATTACAATACCCGCGCTTCTGTCGTCGGAAGCGACGGCGGCATGGGTTGGAACGACGTGCAGCGCGTCAATATGGGAACGGTAGCCCTTAAAGAGGGCGAAAACGTATTGCGTTTCGACAGGGGAAGCGGATCCTGCCCCAACTTCGATTGCTTTGAGCTCTATGTGAACGATCCGGCGGGAATAACCGATACGGATTATGACATAGACGTATCGGGCGGTGCAGGGCGCTGGACGATCGAGGCGGAGGAATGCGCGGTAGCCGGCACGCCCGCCAACGGCGAGGGAAAGAAGTTTACGGAAAGCAGCTCCGACGGAAGCAGAACGTGGCTTTCCAACCTCGGCACGGCGGGCAACACGATAACGATCAAGATAAAGAGCGACGAGACGAAAGACGTTGACATGATCGCATCCACGGCGTTCGGTCACGTGAATCACGACTCTCTGGAATTTGACGAGGCGTTCTCCGCAACTCTTGACGGCGAGCCGCTGACGCTTACCGGAACGATACTCAAAACCGCATGGACCACGTTTGCCGAAATGAAGGCGGTAACCCTTCCGCTTAAAGAGGGAGTGAATACGATAGTGCTGACGGTTAAAAGCGTACTCGTGCCGAATATAGATTATTTCGCATTCGAAACGTCCGCGGCTGCGATCGATCCGGAAGATTACGACATAGACGTGTCGGGGGACGCGGGGAGTTGGAAAATCGAGGCGGAGGATTGTGACGTAGCCGGCACTCCCGCAAACAGTGCGGATTCGTTCTTCGGCGAGGGCGGCGGAAAGTTTATATCGTGTTTCGGCACCGTCGGCAACACGATAACCGTCAAAATGCTAAGCGATACGGAGAAAACCGTTAACGTTCTCATGGCGACGGGTTACGGCAAGGGAGAAATTCTTGCTGTGGATGACGCGTTCGCCGTAACGCTGAACGGAGCGCCGGTATCCTGCAAAGGGAACGAGATAGAATCGAGCGGCTGGACGACGTTTAAGGAGACATTGATATGTGAGGTGACGCTCGATGTCGGCGTAAATACGCTCGTATTCAAGGCGGCGGGATTGAAGGTGCCGAATATCGATTACATTGTCTTTACCGCGGTAAGCGGCTGAACTACGGAGTATCGGAAATGAACAGAAAGAGTTTGATAGCAAAAATGTGTTTCGTGTTTGCGATAACGCTCAGCGTGTGCATGATATTGTTTTCGCTGAACTACGTCGCTTTCGCGTTCGAATATCAGATAACCACGGTACTGTCGGGCGGTTCCGCCGACGTGGATGCGGAAGCTCTGCAAGAGGCTAACAGACAGGGAAAGGAAGTCGCGGTACAGATAGGCGAAGAAGGATTCACGCTGCTCCGCAACGAAAACGGCGCGCTTCCCCTTTCCGAGGACGAATACAAAATAAGCGTATTCGGCAGGGCAAGTTCGGACGCCAACTTCTGGTACATGGGACTGGGTTCGGGCGCGGGACCCAAATCGGGCAGAGTAACTTTGTACGAAGGACTGGAAGAGGCGGGACTTACTCTCAATCCGGCGCTGAAAGAGAAGTACAATTCGCTGCCCGCGCGCACGGATACGTACAGCGACGCCGAAACGGGTCTTAATCATGTTACCGCATACGAGCTGTTCGAACCCGGGACGGAGTGGCTGAACGAGAACGGTATGCTTTCCGAAGCGGCGAAGAACTACCCGACGGCTGTCGTCGTGATAGGACGCGGCGGCAGTGAGGACGGCGATTACGACAAATATCAGACGTTTACCGACGACAGCGGCAGAGAGGTTGCGGAAACGAACGCACGCAGGGATGAAACGCGGCTTTACAACGAGATCTCCGCACAGGAAGAGGAGCTCCTCAGCACGGTCAGGCAGCTGTTCGATAAAGTGATCGTCGTGATAAACTCCGGCAACGTCACGGAACTCGGTTTTCTCGAAAAATACAATGTCGACGCGGCGATAAACACATATTTCCCCGGCAATTACGGGACGATCGCGCTCGGAAATCTGCTGACCGGCAAGGCAAATCCGTCCGGTAAAACTCCCGATATATATCCTTACGATATATCCACGATGCCTTCTTTCGTTACCGCAGGGAGAAAGGATGCTGCGTCGGACAGCGGTGCCGTGTCCGTGGATTACCTCGAGGGCATTTACGTCGGTTACAAGTGGTATGAAACCGCGTATGCCGAAAATTTCTGGGGAAGCAGCTTCGCGCAGCGGAGATGGGGATACTATGCCGACGGCGGCAGCGATCACGGCTACGAACGCGTCGTACAGTACCCGTTCGGGTTCGGTCTGTCCTACACGGATTTCGACTGGACTCTGACCGACGTGGAGTTTTCCGCCGGCAGTTCCGCGGATTCGCTCGCAAAGGATGCGACGATAAAATTCACCGTATTTGTGGAAAACGTCGGAGACGTGCCCGGCAAGGACGTGGTGCAGCTGTATTGCACGCCCCCGTATACGGACGGCGGCATAGAGAAGTCGGACGTCGTGCTCGCGGCTTTTGCCAAGACGGGCGAACTTACTCCCGTCAAAGACGGCGGACTCGGCGAATTCGTTACGCTCGAAGTGTCGCTGTACGACCTTGCGTCTTACGACTGTTACGACGCAAACGGCAATTCGTTCATCGGGTACGAGATCGAAGCGGGAAACTACATGTTCAGCCTGCGCACCGACTCCCATACCGTCAAACAGATGGCGGACGGCGACAGCGGGACGTATACTTATGCGGTGACGGAAACGCATAAATACGATACCGATCCCGTTACTGGCAATCCCGTCGTGAACCGCTTTACGACGTTTACGTCGGAAACCGGACTCTCTTCGGACAGACAGGAACACGAGCCTGCGATAGGCGACAGCACGGCGTATTCCGTAGACGGCGGTCAGGATGCCGTATCTTACATGAGCCGCGGTAATTTTACGCTGACGTATCCGGTACGCAGCGTGCGCAATATGTCCGATATAGTTGCGAATTCAATGCCCGAATCCGATCCGGTCGTCAATCCCGACGAAGTCAAGGTGAACACGGACACATCCGTCGGATATACGGTTGCCGACATAATTAAGATAAAGACGGACGAGAACGGCAATCCGGTGCCGAATACGGACAAACCGGTGTTGGACGATGACGGAAATCCCGTACTCGACGAAGAGGGTAACCCCACATATCAGCCGCAGTATTACATTGACGAAGATGTTTTCGACAGTGTGGTTGCACGCATGGACGAAGACACCCTTTACAATATGATAGCCGCGGGTTCTAATTCGAGCGTAAACGGCGCTGATGAGATAGGTCTGCCGGGGCGCAGTTATAAGGACGGTCCGTCCGGCATCAGCGCGACGTTCGTGGGCGCAGGCGGCGATCAGTTCACGACTAACTTCCCCTGCGAGGTGGCTGTCGCCGCGACGTGGAACTGGTTCATGGCATATCAGCTCGGGCTTGCCGTGGGTGACGAGTGCGCCGCGACGAATACCGCAGGCTGGTACGGTCCGTCCGTCAATCTCCACCGCAGTCCTCTCGGCGGGCGCAATTTCGAAAACTATTCGGAAGATCCTTACCTGTCCGGAATAATGGCGGCATATACGGTGCGGGGCGCGAAAGAAACGGGCACGATGTGCTGGCTCAAACACTTTGCCGCAAACGAGGACGAGATAGGGCGCGTCGGAAAATATACATGGCTGACCGAACAGACTTTCCGCGAAACTTATCTGTCGCCGTTCAGAACGGCAGTGCATACGGGCGGTGCGAATGCCATGATGGCGTCGTTCCATCGCGTAGGCAGCGTGCGCGCCGGAAGCAGCTATGCGCTCATGACCGAGGTGCTCAGAGGCGAGTGGGGATTCGAAGGCGCCGTGATAACCGACGCATATTCCCCCGGACGCAACGATCCCGACGAGTGCATACGGGCGGGCGTGGACTGTCTGCTCAGCTGGGGCACCGCCACGGTGACGGATTGGGACGACACCGTATCCGCAACCGCGATAAACGCAATGAGAAAATCGTGCGCCAATGTGCTGCGCAGCTATATAGACAGCAGATTCGCCGCGCTGATGTCCGACTCTCTTACACTGAGTAACGTCATAGGCAGTACGCCCGAAATGTTCGCGTGGTGGAAGATTCTGCTCATATCCCTCGACGTGCTGATAGCGGGCGCGTGCGCGGCATGGAGCATCGTCACGGGCATAAAGTGCGGCAGAAAACTTGCGAAAGACAGTGCCGACGGCGTGCGGAAAGAATCCGCTGCGAAGAGCCGTGCGGAAGATGCGCCGCTCCGGATCGCCGCGGAAACGGCAGCCGCGGCGCCTGCCGCGGATTTCGCGGAGAATGCGCGCACGGGCGAGGGCGCGTTCGATGCTCTCGGCGAGGAGCAACGGGAATATGTACAAAGGCTGCTTTCGTACGCGCTCGGCAAAAACGGAGCGGAGAAACACGAAACGGCTTGCGGCGTTACCGTGAGGATAAAAGGTAAGCCGATCGTGAAGGTGAGAGTAAGAAGAGGCGTTCCCGTCGCGTCGTATAAGCTGGACAACGAAACGCTGGACAGACTGGGCGTGCCGTACGGCG
>CASEMM010000049.1 GCA_949289095.1 uncultured Eubacteriales bacterium
CGCCCTGCGCACCCCCACAACCGCACCCCCGCCGCAGCCGCTCAAAATCCACAGCACCAGCGCCACCCCCCCCACGGCCACCCCGGGGGGGGGCCAGTGCTATACTACCCATATGGGCGTTGGCCCGTGCGATGGGGAAAAGGATTCCGGGTAAAACGGACGACCGACGTTTCCCCCGGATTTTATTACATGTAAAAGGAGAAGAGATAATGGTTTCGGAAAAAAATCTTATCGGAAAAGCGAAAGAGTTTTTCGCGACGCGCAGGGCGGGTTTTTATTTCACGCTTGCTGTCGCGGTGATTTCTTTCGTGCAGCTTATCGTCTACGCCGTCGCGTTTTCGTCGTCGGCGATTGTCACGTACCGGCATTGGACGGTGATATTCTTCGCCGCGCTTGCCGTAGCGCTCGCGGCGGCGATGCCGTTCTTTCGCGTGACCGCGCCGTGGGCTGCCGCTGCGGCGACGCTGGCGGAATTTTTGTCGTTTCTGATGTTCGTGTACCACGGTTACATGTATTTTTCGCAGATATTCTACGGCGGAGTATCCGTATCGCTGTTCTTTCAGATGCACTACGGCTATCTTGCGAGCATGATACTGTACGTTCTCGCGCTTGCCGCGGGGACTGCGGCGGTGTTTCTGCGCGGGGAAAAGCGGCGAGAACCCGATGCGTCCCGTGCGGCGGAGGGGACGTGCGTTCCCGCGGGGAGTACGGAAGAAGCGCCCGCCGCGGTTTCGGACGCGCCGCTTTGCTACGCGGAAGCGTACGCGATACTGCCTGCCGACGCGAAAGCGCGCGCGGACGCCGTTCTTGCGTACGCGAAAAGCAGGGCGGGCGCCGAGGAAAAGACGACGAAGCGGGAATGCGCCGTGCGCGTCCGCGGAAAAGCCGCGCTGCGGCTGCGCGTGCGGCGAGGCGTGCCCGAGGTGCATTTCGATATGGAAAGTGACGAACTGCGCGCGTACCGCAAGGAAGCGGATATAGCGATCCCGCATAAAGACACCGTCGTCAGACTGACGGACGAAGCGTCCGTGACCGCGGCGTGCCGCATGGCGGACATAGCGTTCGGGCGGCTGGAACGCGAGCGCGAAGCCGCGCTCATGCGCCGCAGAGAGAAAAAAGCCCGCAAAGGGGGTAACGAAAATGAATAAAAGCAACGGTAAACTTTTGAAAGCTCTTAATCTGGCGGCAAAGATATGCGTCGCCGTGTTCGTGTTCCTGTTCGGAATCGCGATGACGGGCGGAGCCATAATGCTGGAAAACAAGGACGCCGTCAACACGGCGATCAAGGCGCAGACGCAGGAAGTCATCGAGAGCGCGGACGCCGCGAATATCGATTCCGAATACTTCAAGACCACGTTCGGCAGCGTGGCGGAAGTCAGAGCCAACGGAGAGGTATATGCCGAAACGATAGTCGCCGAAGGCGCGACGCTGCTCAAAAACGAAAACGACGCGCTTCCTCTCGCGGAGGGAGCGAAGGTCAGCCTGTTCTCCACTTCGTCCGTGGACCCGCTCGCGTCCGGTACGGGTTCGAGCGGAAGTTTCGGCAGCATGGTCAGCCTTAAAGACGGGCTGACCGAAGCGGGTCTCGCGGTCAACGGCGATCTGTGGAACTGGTACGACGCCAATCTCGGCAAATACGGCAGAGTGAAGTCGGGCGGCAGCGTAGGTACGAAATGGACGATCGGCGACGCCATGTGGAGCGAGATCGATACTCCCGCGAAAACGGAAAGAGCGGACGCGGCGATCTTCGTTATCACGCGCAGCAGCGGCGAGGGCGTCGACTCCACGATATACGGCGGGGATACGAGCGACTTCACCGACGGCAATTATCTCAAACTTTCTCCGACGGAAGAGGACGTTCTGAAAAATCTCAAATCGCAGAAAGACGCGGGTACGTTCGGCAGTATAATCGTGCTTATGAACACCGCCAACCACGTGCAGCTCGACTTCATCGACGATCCGGAATACGGCGTGGACGCGCTCATGTGGGTCGGAATGTACGGGCAGATGGGCGCGTACGCGATAGGCGACCTGCTTGCGGGCAACGTCAATCCGTCGGGACGGTCGTCCGACACGTTCTGGCGCGAACACTGGCTCAACCCCGTGCACGCGAATTTCGCTTCCATAATAGACGCGGAAACGGGCAATACGACGCAGGGGTCGGGCAATCCGAACGACGGTTCGACAATACGCGACATAGTATATCAGGAAGGGATATACATGGGCTATCGTTACACCGAAACGCGGTATGAGGACAAGGTGCTCGGCAGAGCGAACGTCGGCGACTACGATTATTACAAGGCTGTCGCGTATCCGTTCGGCTACGGACTGTCGTATTCCGAATTTACATATTCGGATTTCAAAGTGACGCGCAATGCCGCGAACGAGGAAAGCGGCACGGAAGCGACGTATACCGTTTCCGTTACGGTCACTAACGCGGACGAGGCGCACGGCGGGGTCGCGGGCAAGGAAGTCGTGCAGATATACGCGCAGAAACCGTATGACGGGGGCGGGATCGAAAAAGCGTCCGTCGAACTCGTCGGTTTCGGAAAGACGAAAACGCTCGCTCCGGGTGAGAGCGAAACGCTTACGATGACGGTGAAAGAGCGCGATCTCGCGTCCTACGACGCGTACGGAGAAAAGACGTACGTTATGGATGCGGGCACGTATTATCTGACGGCGGGCAAAGACGCCCACGACGCGGTGAACAACATTCTCGCGGAAAAAGGCAAAACGACCGCGGACGGAATGACTGCGAACGGAAACTCCGCTCTCGTATATTCCGAAGACAAGATTTACGACGCGGAGACGTATTCGACGTCCGCCGCGACGGGCGCGGAGATAACCAATCGCTTCGACGACGTCGACCTTAAACTGTACGACGGCGCGGGGGACAACAAAGACAGGCTCGTATACGTATCCCGCAGCGACTGGAACGGCACCGTAAAATACGGTCTCGATGCGGATAACACGTTGCAGCGCGCATGGTTCGCGGTGACGTATACGGGTAAAATGGACGACGACTACGAAGAAACGTGGAATTACGTCGTCGAGGGCAACACCGCGCACGGCGGCGAGTATCCGACTTACGGTTCGACGGCGACGAATCACCAGCTCATAGACCTGCGCGCGAGGGATGACGGCGACGGAGACCCGACGAACGACGAGCCGATACCGTATGACGATCCGATGTGGGACGAACTTCTCGACCAGCTCACGTTCGAGGATACGGTTCAGCTTCTCAGCTGCGGATACCGCAAGACCAATCCCATCGATTCCATAACCAAACCGGAGACCATAGACCACAACGGCGCGAACGGTCCGATACAGCCGTATAACGAAAACCCCGGCGAGGGAGTCAACCGCGGCTATGCGGTGCGCACGAACGATCCGGACATGGGGCAGCGCCCCGTCGTGTACCCGTGCAACGGGCTTGCCGCCTCGACGTTTAACCGCGAGCTTGCCGATTACTACGGCAGACAGTGGGGCGAGGACTGCCTGTGGGGCGGTCTTGCGGGACTGTACGGCATGGGTCTGAACACTCACCGTTCCGCATACGGCGGGCGCAACTTCGAGTATTACAGCGAAGATCCGTATCTTATGGGCATGATAGCGGCGGAGACCACGAAAGGCATGGCGACGCGCGGAGCGTACGTATATCTCAAACACTGCTTCCTCAACGATCAGGAAACGGCGCGCCTCGGCGGTTTCACCTGGGCTAACGAACAGAGCATCCGCGAGATATACCTCAAATCCTTCCAGATAGCGATAGAGGACGGCGGTGCGCAGTGCGTTATGGGCGGACTCAATTCCCTCGGCGTGAAGTGGACGGGCACGCACGGATTCATGAACACCGTGCTCCGCGGTGAGTTCGGCATGACGGGACACGTCGTCACGGATTCCTACCAGCAGTATAACGGCAGCTATGTGCGCGGCGTGTTCTTCGGAAACGACCTGCCCGACGGCACGGTCAAAACGAGCGAAGAGAACTTCGATTACGTCGAAGGCGGCGGATATTCGGATATGGCGTGGGCGATGAGAGAGGCGGCACACAGAGTGCTTTACACCGTCGTTCACAGCAACGCGATGAACGGAATAACGACGGGCACGCGCATAAGAACGATTACGCCCTGGTGGGTGTATGCGGTAACGGCGGTAAGAGCTGCGACGGGAGCGCTGCTCGGCATCGGCGCGGCGGGCTTCGGAGTCACGCTGTGGCTGATAAAGCGTAAAAAATCTCCCGCGAAAACGGAGGAGGCATGACGATGAAAAAGAAAAAGGCATTGACGTTGATACTTGCGGCGCTGCTTTCGGCAATACTTTGCTTCGCCGCCGCGGCGTGTTCGTCGGATGACGGCGGCGGAAGCGATACTTTGCGCGAAAACATGACCAGGGAAGAAAACGACTTTCTCGAAGACGACAACCGCCGTCCCGGCAGACAGCCGTTCGTGGACGATACGCCGGTCGATCCCGGTCCGTTTACGGCATACAGGTTCGAAACGGAACTTGCCGAAGTCAAAGGTCCGTCGCGCAACAACACGCATTTCTGCACGGCGAGCAGCGTGTATTTCAGCCCGGGTTTCAGCGGAAACCTCGCCCTGTACATGCTGGGCGATTCGAGCACGCGCTATATGTTCACGTCGGATAAAGCGGTGCGCTGCAAACTGCGCATACGCTTCACCCCGCGTGTCGACATGGTGGAAAACGGTTATATCACGGATGCGGGCGACTTCTCCGTATATGCGAACATGGCGATAAACGGACGCGCGCTCGTGGATACCGACGTGACGTTCGATCCGAACGCGGGCGAAGCCGTGGAAGAAACATTCAAGCCGTTTTTCGGCACAATGGTGACGCTTGAAACGGAGATATCCGTTGCCAAGGGCGATAACGTACTCGAAATAGCGCCCGCCACGTCGGACATTCTCTGTATGGATTACATAGAGCTTGCAACATCCGCCGTAATAGAAAACACGACGGTGAGCACGCTTACCGATCCGAACGATTTCTTTATCGTGCAGAACGTTCCCTCCTTGGAAAAGAACGGGCATATGTCGTTGCAGTGCAAGACCTGCGGGCTCGGTGCGCCCGGCGCCCAGTGGCAGGGCTCGCGTCCGCTGCCGGCGCTGTCGCGCGAAGACGTGTATATCCACACGGATAACGAAGACGGCGAAAAATACGAGCTGGAAATGCTGGGCGTAAAATATCCCGTCTGGTCGCGCATGAATTATACCCTCACTTTGGAGGGCGGGGCGACTTTGGAGGGCGGAGCGACGAGCGGCAAAATAGCCGCCGGCAGCAATCCCGTCATAAATTACGACGCGCCGGACGGTTACATCTTCTCGCATTGGGAGGATTCGGAAGGAAACAATCTCGGCGCGGTGTTCGAGATGCCCGAAAAAGATATTACGATAAAGCCCGTATTCGTCGAACACGTTCCCGTTACGATCAGGCTCGAAGGCGCGACGCTGGACGGCAAAAACGAGATAGCGTCCTCGAAAGGTCAGATTCTCGATCTCTCGGGAGCGGTGTTCGAGTCGCAGCCGGAGGGAACGAAGCTCTATTGCTGGTATAACGTCGCCGATCCCGCCGTGCAGTTCAAGGACGCGTCGTCCGTGACCGTCACGTCGGATATGACGCTTGCCCCCGGCTTCGACAAGGAGGAGTTCGCGTCGTCCGCGAACGGAGGTACGGACGGCAAGCTCGTCATCTATCCGTATAACGGCGTGACTCATTCTCCAGGCGCGGCGGGAGGAAGCATACGCGGCAACGATGCAAGCGGCGAGGAAGCGTCCGATCCTTATTGGGGCTATGTCGGCGAAGGCGACCGGCGCGAAATGGGCGGCGTATACCACTGGCGCGGCGTCAGCGGAGCGCTTGATAACGGCTTTTACTTTACAATAATGGTGCCGTATACGCTGTATGCGGAAAACACGCAGGAAATAGCCTATACGGTGCATAACTTCGGCGACAAGGAGATCACGCTCAGACTTTATCAGACGAATAGCTACGGGGAAAATCCCAAACCGGAAGCGACGTCCACCGAAGAATTCTTTCTCGGCGCCGGCAAAACGGAAAAGGTGACGATCAGGTTCGGCGGATTCGATAACAGCAATATCCTCACTACCGTCGAATTGCTGACCGACGGCATCGAAGACCTGAAAATCGGCATGTATCAGTACCTGACGTACATCAGGTGACGAAAGCGGCGCGGCGGTTTCCCGCCCGCCGCGGCAAGCGCGGAAAAGTCCTTCCTTCAAGCCCCTCGCGGAGGGGCTTTTCTGC
>CASEMM010000050.1 GCA_949289095.1 uncultured Eubacteriales bacterium
TGCGGAGGCGTATATTATCGGACTGTCGAGCTGGCTGTCGTCCGCGCCGAGGTCGAGAAGGAGTTCGAGCACTTCGTCCACGACTTCCTTCGGCCGCGCGTCCGGACGGTCCATCTTGTTTATCACGATGACGGCAGGCAGTCCGAGCGCAAGCGCGTGTTCGAGCACGAAACGCGTCTGCGGCATAGTACCCTCGAAAGCGTCAACGAGAAGAACTACGCCGTTCACCATTTTAAGTATGCGCTCGACCTCGCCGCCGAAATCCGCATGCCCCGGAGTATCGACGACGTTTATCTTATAGTCCCTGTAATGCACGGACGTGTTCTTTGCGAGAATGGTTATTCCGCGTTCGCGCTCGATCGCATCCGAATCCATGACGCGTTCGGGAGCTATCTGCCCCGTACGGAACGCGCCGCCCTGTCTGAGCATCTGATCGACGAGCGTGGTCTTGCCGTGATCGACGTGCGCTATTATGGCGACGTATCTTATCTTTTCGTTAATCATGTATCATAACTCCGCAAGCTGCGACGTGCGGTCGAGAAAAATCTTTCCCCCCGCCTTTTCGAGTTGGGCGCGCGTTCTGAATCCCCATGTCACGCTCACTATGTCTATGCCAGCCGCGCGCGCCATGGCAATGTCCGGCTCGCCGTCTCCCACCATCACGCAGTCGCTCCTGTCCGAGCCGAGTTCCTTCATTGCCGCAAGCAGCATGTCGGGAGCGGGCTTTTTGCGCAGTGCGGAGTTCACGCCGTAAAAAAGAGTGACGTGAGGCGCGAAAAATCTGCGGCAGAGCACCTGCACGGCGTCGTACCCCTTGTTGGATACGACCGCCATTTTCCTCCCCTTCGCGGCAAGCGCGGCAAGCGCGTCCGCAACGCCGTCGTAAGGCGCGGTGTTGTCTTCGAGGTGTTCGGCGTAATATTCGGAAAAATATTTCAGAGCCTCTGCACAGGGCGCTCCGCCGCACGCCTTTTCCATGAGAACGGCGTATCCGTCGCCGAGGAACGAACGCACCTCGTCCGGTGTGCGGGGAGGCAGATTTACCCTGCCGAGGGCATAATTGACTGAAGCCGTCAGATCGGTGAGCGTATCAAGCAGCGTGCCGTCGAGATCAAACAATACGGTGTTTTTCATTTATCGGTCCTCATCGGAAATTTATTTCAATATGCGTTTAAGAAACATACCGGTATACGAATTTTCGCATTCCGCGACCTGTTCGGGAGTGCCGCAGGTCACTATGCGTCCGCCCGCGTCGCCGCCTTCCGGACCGATATCCACTATCCAGTCCGCCGTCTTTATAACGTCGAGGTTATGCTCTATTACTATGACGGTGTTGCCGGACGCGACCAGACGCGAAAGTATGTTTATCAGCTTTGCGACGTCATCCGAGTGCAGACCCGTCGTCGGCTCGTCGAGTACGTAAAGCGTGCCTGAAGTGGAACGCTTGCTCAGTTCCGTGGCAAGTTTGACGCGCTGCGCCTCACCGCCCGAAAGCGTCGTCGCGGACTGCCCGAGCTTTATATATCCCAGACCGACGTCGTAAAGCGTCTTGATCTTGGAATAAATGCCCGGTTGATTCTCGAAGAAGCCGCACGCCTCTTCCACCGTCATTTCGAGTACGTCGTATATGTTCTTTCCGCGGTACTTCACCTGCAGAGTTTCGCGGTTGTACCGCTTGCCGCCGCACACCTCGCAGGGAACGTATACGTCGGACATGAAGTGCATCTCTATGCGCTTGATGCCGTCGCCCTCGCAAGCCTCGCACCGCCCGCTCTTGACGTTGAAGGAAAACCGCCCCGGACCGTAACCGCGTTCCTGCGCGTCCGTCGTGCGCGCGAACAGTTCGCGTATCTGCGTGAATGCGCCCGTGTACGTCGCCGGATTGGACCGCGGAGTGCGCCCTATCGGAGACTGATCAATACAGATGACTTTGTCGAGATATCCGATGCCCTCTATGCGTTCGTACTTCCCCTCGACGAGGCGGCTGCCGTTCAGGCGGTTGCTGACGGCGGGATAAAGTATCTGATTGACTATGGAACTTTTACCCGAACCCGAAACGCCCGTAACCGCCGTTATCAGCCCTATCGGGAACTCCACGTCTATGTTTTTGAGGTTGTTCTGCTTTGCGCCGAATATCTTTATGCTACGCTCGCCGAACGGCCGACGCTCCGCGGGTACGGGTATC
>CASEMM010000051.1 GCA_949289095.1 uncultured Eubacteriales bacterium
CAGTTCCTCCGCAGACTGCTGTTCCGTCTGCGGTTCTTCCCCGGTAAATTCTTCGGAAGGCTGCTCGGCAACGGATTCCCCGGCGGAATACCCGGAAGATTGCTCTTCCTCCGCGGAGGAAGAGTACGGCGAATCGGCGACCGCCCAAAGCTGCGGGGCGGACTCTTCCGCCTGCGCCGCATCCGTACGTTCTTCGCCTCCCTCCTGCGCGTTTTCGGATTTCTTGCGCTTTCTTTCGGCAACGTTCATGAGAATCGCCGCGACTATTATGCCCACAACGAGCAAGGAAGCGAGCACTATACCTATGATAAGGGGTATATCGGATGACACGACTTTTTCCTCCTTTTTTAACCGTTCGGTTCCGTTTTTGTCATTATAACATATAATTAGCGGAATTTCAATACATACGTGCAAAGTTTTAACGTATTTTATCTGAATTTAATAAATGCTGCCGCCGTCGTACACGTTTATCGCAGACATCCAGCCCGGAGAAATTACCGTTCCGTTGCCGTTTATGACCGACTGTATGCACGGATCGGAATCGAGAAGCACCGTCACCGCGTGTTCAATACGTATGCCGGGATTTGCCGGAACTTCGATCGCGTTATCCACCTTTATCTCCGCATTGTGAGGACAGCTGTATACCCCGAGACCGTATGCCGTATGCGTCCGTACGCCGTCGTCCACCTTATAGCTCGCGTAACCGCGCACCGTGCCGTCCGAGGACATGTACGCGTCCTGCGACGGAGGATCGTAGGGTATCTCCGACTGATAGAAATACGTCCTTCCCCGTTCTCCGCGCCATACCGTCTGATACTCGTGAAAATGTTCGACGAGAAGTCCGTAGAAGGTGACGTCGTCGCCGTTCACTGTGAGTCCGTTTTTCGTGACGTTCACGTCCCAGCCCACTCCGTATGTGTGATCGGCGCGCCACACCCAGAAGTTGTCGCCTATCACGTCGTCCGAGTTTATTATCACGCTCGTGCGGACGTATGTGTTCACGTCCGCCCTGCCGCCTATGCGGAAGAAGAGGTCGGAAAGACATATCGGATCGTCCGAATGATCGGCGGACGCGTCGTCGCCTCCCACTTCGAGCAGCGTTTCGGAATGCGCGCCCGCGTCGAAGAGCAGCCCGCAGATCGTTATTCCGTCCTCGTCCGCCACGCGCATGAGCGTGTCTTCGTTGGCGTCGGACACGCGCAGCGTCGCATAGCCGCTGCCCATGACTACCGTGCCCGCGCGGGTGACTTCGAGCGGCTCGTCGAGTTCGTATATTCCCGCAGTCAGAAAAACGTGTCTGCCCGAAGAGAGAGCGGCGTTGAGCGACGCGGCATCGTCCCTGTCCGCGCGCGCAACGTAAAATTCGGAAAGCGGAATAACTTCCCCGTCCGTCTTTCCGTCCGACCAGCTCGCGCCGACGGAACCGGTGCGCATCGCGGGAACGAATACTCCGTAACCGTCACGTTCGTCAAACACGAGAAAAGGCTTCTCTCGGACGGCGGGCGTTTCCGCTATATGCGTCGCGCGGCTGCCTCCGGGCCAGCCGTCCTCCGGGGCGGCGCCCTCCGTTCCGACGAACACCATATTGAAATTCGTGCCGTTCCATGCCGTCCACTCGTCGTTGCGCGAGAGCCACTGCTGCTGCGAACCGGCGTCCACCGTACCTCCGACGACGGAATCCGCAAGAAAACCGCCCGACGACCAGCCTCCGAGATGATGCAGCGTCAGATCGCCGTTTATCTTCACCCTGCGCATACTCGTCGCCTGCGACACCGCCCAGCGTACATCCGCATTCACTTCTATGTTTTCTACCGAACGCCAGAAGTTGCAGGTTGCGTTGTGGTTCACCCAACCGCTGCCGTCCGCCGACGGCGGGATGTCGGCGTCGACATTGAAATCGGCTATGTCCGTATCTGTCGGAAGCATGCCGAGTCCAGCGACGGAAGTGTAATATCCCTCGTCGACGCGCACGTCGTAGACTCCCGGTTTGAAATAGATCGCAGCGCGCGTTTCGGCGAACTGTCCGTTTTCCGAACCGCGCTGTTCGGAATATATGCCGTCGATAACAGCCTGTACCTGATCGGGATCGTCGTCCGGAGAGAATATGTACGTTTCGCCGCCGAACAGCTCGCGCTCATAGGAATATATGCGGCTGCTTACCTTTCTGCCGTGCGCATATCCGTCCGCGCGGTAATACGCCCAGACGTCTTCGCTTTCGTATATGCGTCCCCCGAAACCGCTCTCGACAAGGACGTATTCTCCGTATGCGCTGCCGCACTTGTATATATCGTAACTCGTTTCACCGTTCGACGCGGTCAGCGTTATTTCCACGCCTCCGTCGGTCAACACTATGCCGGACATATCTGCGGGAATACCGTCATCGTTACCGCATGCCGCAAACGCCGCCGCGGCAAACACCGCCGTCAGAATAACGGAAAGAAAAATCGCAACAGTTTTTTTCGTCATCACACACCGTCTCCTTTCCCGATATGATAGCACACGGAACACTGTTTGCGGCGATTCGGGCGTTATATTATAACATTATGAAAAATACGCAGCCGCCGGCGCAGAAACGAACAGAAACGGGCAAAAACGGACAGACGATCAGCGTATGAACATACGCAGCGTGTGCGCCATGCCCTCTTCGGACGCGGGCGGCGCAATGAGTTTTGCCGCGTCGAGCGCGTCCTTCATTCCGCCGCGCATTGCGATCGGCAGACCCACGGAAGCGAGCATATCCGCATCGTTGTTCGCATCGCCGAAAGCAGCCGTATCGCCGCGCGAAAATCCCATGTATTCCGTCATGAACCGCACCGCGCCGCCCTTGCCGGATCCGGCGGGCACGAGTTCGAGATACGTCGGGCCGCTGAACATCAGTTTCGAGCCGCCGCCCGGCATACGCGCGATTTCGTCCAGTCCGGGACGCGTCGCCGCGGAAGAAAGTATCATCATTTTGTCGAAATCGCCGTCGTACGTACGCGCAAAATCGACGGACGGGTCGATATACGTTATAGGACATCCCGTCTTTGCGGCATAGTCCTCCGTTTCGGGCGTTCTGCTCTCGCAGTATACCTCGCCGCCCGCATGAAACGCATGCGCGTAACCCCGCTCTTTCGCTATGTCCGAAAACCTCACGACGTCCGCTCTGTCCGTGACGAGCCGTCGCAGGGTTACGCCGTCCGCTCCCACTATCGTGCCGCCCTGAAAGCATATGTAAGGAATGCCGGACGCATCGCCGTATACGGCGGCAAGCTGCTTTTCCAGACTCGCGCGGCTTCTTCCGGTACAGATGACGAACGTGCCGCCGGCGGCTCGGTAATCCGCTATCGCGCGGCGGGTATATTCGCCCACTCTGTCGCCCGAACGCACGAGAGTGTCGTCAAAATCACAGAATACGAGTTTATACGTTACCATTGCCTTCCTCCGCTTTACCGTGAAAGTGTTCGTATACCGCCAGCGCGGACGGCTTCGTCATGCCCGCCGTCGTTTCAAGCGCTTCGAGCGGCAGCGAGCGTATCCTGTCCACCGAGCCGTACGCGCGCAGGAGCAGTCTGCTCTTTTTTTCGCCTATGCCAGGAATGGAAACAAGTTCCGTGTTTATGTGCTTCATGCGCGATTTCCTGTGATACGTAATCGCAAAACGGTGTGCTTCGTCGCGCACGCGCTGCAACAGCCTGAGCGCGGCGCTGTCGCGCGAAAGAAGTACGGGATCGGGCGAAGTCGTCGTGAAGATCTCCTCCTCGCGTTTTGCAAGCCCCACCATCGGAATATGAAATCCCGCCTCTTTCATGACTGCGTATGCGGCGTGCAGCTGACCTTTGCCGCCGTCTATGACTATGAGATCGGGCAGTTCCGCAAACCTGACGTCGCCGGATTTCGCCCGCGCGAGCCGCCTGCGGAGGACTTCCGCCATGCAGTGAAAATCGTCGTTGCCCTCAACCGTCTTTATCCGGTATCTGCGGTACTCGGACGCTGCTTTGGCTCCGTTGATGAAACACACGCCGCTCGCTACCTTATCTGTTCCGGATATGTGGGAAATATCGTAACACTCTATGCGCCGCGCACTGACGAGTTTCAGTCTGTCGCACAGCATGTCGCACGCGCCGAACGTGCGTTCTCTTTCCCGCAGCTGCTCGTCCGCCGTCTTTTCCATGCACTCGCGGGCATTCTCCTCCGCGGTGCGGATAAGATCGCGGCGCATCCCCCTCTGCGGCTGACGGACATGCACCGGACCGCCGCGGATATTGCACAGACACTCCTCAAGCGCGTCCGCGGCGACGGGCACGTTCACGAAAACGCACAGCGGGACCGTATTGTTTTCGTAATACTGCATAATGAATGACGCGAGAGCTTCGCCGTCCTCTCCCGCATCGGCAAACGGGAAACTGCCCGCAGGCAGCAATTTATTGCCGCGTACGGGCATGACCGATACTGCGGACCGTATTCCGTCCGTGACGTATGCGAAATAATCGGAATCCTCCACCTCGAGATCGGCAAGCGTACGTTCGTTCATCAGTTTTATCCCCGCGATGAATCCGCGGTATTTTATCGCACGCTCAAAATCTTCCGCTTCGGCGGCGGCCGCCATTTTCTCTTCGAGAATTTTTTCAGCCGTGTTGTCGCGCCCTTCGAGAAAGTCTGCGGCGCCGCGCACGGCTTTCGCATAATCCGCCTGCGTGACCGCACCCGTACACGGAGCCAGGCAAAGGCCTATGTGCCAGTCAAGACATTCGCGCCTGACGCGCATGGCGCGCGGACACGTGCGCACGCCGTATACGGACTTTATGACGCTTACCATGTTCTTAGCCGTCATAGCCGCGGAGAACGGACCGTAATATTTCGCTCCGTCGCGCCCCGGATGACGCGTCACTTCCATATTGGGAAATTTGTCGCGCAGATCCATGCGTATATACGCCGCCTGACCTTTATCGTCTTTGAGCAGGATATTGTAACGCGGCATATGCTTTTTTATGAGCGTTGATTCGAGCACCAGCGCGTCCGCCTCGGTAAGCGTGACGACGTATTCGAAATCATCCACGTTGTCGACCATTGCCTGTACTTTTACGGGCTTAGGCGACGAACGGAAATACTGCGTGACGCGGCGTTTGAGTATGACCGCTTTCCCGACGTATATGATGTTCCCGCGCGCATCCTTCATGATGTACACGCCCGGTTTCTCCGGAAGATCTTTTATTTTCGGCTCTACCTTATCTCTGTTGAACATAACTCACTTGCAGTCCAGCCAGCTCCTGCCCGTATTTACCGATACGACGAGGGGGACACGGAGTTTAACCGCGCTCTCCATTTCCCTTTTAAGTATATCTGCGGCGCGCTCCGCCTCGTCCGCCGGCGCGTCTATTATCAGTTCGTCGTGCACCTGAAGGATGAGTCTGGAACGCATGCCGGCAAGCGCGGCATAAACTTTCAGCATGGCTATCTTGATTATATCCGCCGCGGTGGACTGCAGCGGCATGTTCATTGCGGCGCGCTCGCCGAAACCGCGCGTACGATAATCGCGCGAATTGAGTTCGGCTATCACTCTGCGTCTGCCGAACAGACTTTCCGCATACCCCTTTTCGCGCGCGGATTTAACCACGTCTTCGAGATACTCTCGCACGCGGGGAAAGCGGGAAAAGTATTTGTCTATATACGACTTCGCCTCCTGCGTGGAAATACCGAGACGCTCGCTCAGTCCGTATGCGCTCATGCCGTATATTATGCCGAAATTGACGGTCTTTGCGACACGCCTTTCCTTTGCCGTCGGTTCTTCGGTACCGAACAGCTCCCGCGCTACGGCGGCATGTATATCCGCGCCGCGGATATATGCGTCTATAAGATTTTCGTCGCCGGACAAATGCGCCATGACGCGCAGTTCTATCTGCGAATAGTCTGCGTTGACGAGCACGTTGCCTTTTCTCGCAACGAACAGCGCGCGCAGGACCTTGCCGTCCTCCTCGCGCACGGGTATGTTCTGCAGATTGGGTTCGGAACTTGACAGTCTGCCCGTGGACGTCTGCATCTGATTGAATTCGGTATGAACCACTCCGTCCGCTCCCGCGACTTTGCTCAGTCCGTCGAGATACGTCGATTTGATCTTTGTCACGAAACGGTATCTGATCACTTCCTCCACTATCGGGTGCGCGTCCCTCACCGCGCCGAGGATCTCCGCCGACGTGGAACGTTCCGTACGCTTCTTCGGATATGAAATGCCAAGGTCGTCGAACAGCACGCTTCCGAGCTGCTTGGGAGAATTTATATTGAACCGCCTGCCCGCAAGCGCGTATATGCGTTCCGTACTCTCCGCCGCAAGCGCCGTATATCTGACTTTGAGCTTTTCGAGAAGATCGAGGTCGAGCAGAAAACCGGTATTCTGCATGTCGAACAGCACCCTCGGCAACGGCAGCTCCACGTTGCGGTAGAGTTCGGACATACCCTGCCCCTCGAGAGCGGAAAGCAGCGTTCTGCCTCCCTGCAACAACGCGGCGGCGTCTGACGCGGCGGTGAGACCGAGCGTTTCGGAAAAGCCCGCCGCGGACGTATATTTGAAGTTGGGACGCGCCAGATATTCCATGAGCGCGACGTCCTCGAAGTTCACGGGCATAACGCCGCAGAAACCGAAACGGCGCATGACGGCTTTCGCGTCGTAAAAATATTTTTTTACGCCGCCGTCCGTCATGAGCGGCGCAAGCGTTTCCAGAGCCTCGCGCTCCGTCGGTCCGCTGCCGAGAAGATCGGTTTTAAGCGGAAGATCGTACTGATGAATGCCGTCGGGAGAAACGGATATACGGTCGTCGTAAAACGCTATGCCTGCTTCCCCGTGCCCCGCCGCGGCGGCGAGCAGTTCGCCGGCAGAGCCGACGACGGTAATATCGGCCTGTTCGTATTCGGAGGAAGCGGGCACGCTGTCGCCGAACAGCTCCGATCTGCGCGTAAGCGATCTGAAATCGCGGCGCACGAAAAATGCCATGACTTCTTCCGAGAACGGAAAGCGGTACGTCAGCTCGGAAAGCGGTATGTCCAGATCGCAGTCCGTTTTTATCGTGGCAAGAGCATAGGAAAGGTCGCACGACTGTCTGCCGTTTTCCAGCTTCTCTTTCAGTTTGCCCTTTATCTCGTCGATATGCGCATATACGCCCGCCGCAGAACCGTATGCGGAAAGCAGTTCGGTAGCGCGTTTGTCGCCTATGCCGGGCACTCCGGGAATATTGTCGGAAGAATCGCCGGCAAGCGCTTTGTAATCCACTATCTGCGACGGCAAAAGTCCGGTCGCGTTTCGCAGCGACGCGGGAGTCATCACCGAGACGTCCGTAATTCCCTTGCGCGTGAACAGCACGGTGACCGTGTCGCTGATCAGCTGAAAACTGTCACGGTCGCCCGTCAGGATATACGTCGGAAGTCTGTGCCCGGCGGCAAGAGTACCTATAATGTCGTCCGCCTCTATCCCCTCTTTTTCGATATATCTGATATGCATAACGTCCAGCATCTCTTTAAGCACGGGAAGCTGAACGGCGAGTTCCTCCGGCATGCCGTGCCGTGTCGCCTTGTACCCGTCGTACATTTTATGGCGAAAGGTCTTTGCTTTCATGTCGAAAGCGACGGCGATGTATCTCGGAGAATACTCCTCTATCAGCCGCACGAGCAGATTGGCGAATCCGTATACCGCGTTCGTGTATACTCCGTCGCTGCCTGTCAGAAGCGGAAGCGCGTAAAACGCCCTGTTCAGCAGGCTGTTGCCGTCTATGAGTACGAGTTCTTCTTTGAAGTTCATATTTTTATTATACCCGTGTGAGCGTAAATTGTCAAGGATTACGCCGTCCGCGCCCGGCGCGAATGCTTCCGCGCAAACGTCCGCGCCGTCGGCACGCCCGCCGGGCATGTCGCGCAAAGGAAAAACGCGCGCGGCATGCCGCGCGCGTTTTTCGCCGGGAGTAATTGATGATGAATTTTATCACATAAGAGTCAAACGACCGTTACGCCTCGTTGTCGTCCCGTTTTCCGGGATTTTTCTTCCGCGCGCCGCACCCGCCGCCGCAGCACGAACAGTTTCCGCCGCAGCCGTTCTTTCCGCCCGTTTTTCTGCGCAGGACGGAAACTCCGATCACGATTCCCACTATCGCCACCGCCGCGATTACGGCTAAAATTTCCAATACGACGCCCATGTCTTCCTCCTCGCGGATCACGCCGCTTCTTTTATCTTTTTGTCCTCGTCTTTCTTTTTAAGCCGTCTGTTTACCGATACGATTATCGCTATCGCAACCGCCCATGCAGCCGCCCATATCGCAAGAGGCCATATAAACTCGCCTATCGTGTAAATCATTGCCGACACTATATAGCTTGTCGCAAGCCAGAATACCAGCGTCCAGCGGAAACTCTTCCTGCTCAGTTCGCCTCTCGCCGTTGCAACGGCGGCAAAACAGGGAATCGTCAGCATGTTGAACGCGATGAACGCTATCAGTCCCGCGCCGCTTATGCCCGTGACGCCCATAAGAGCCTCTATCGCCTCTATGCCTTCCTCTCCCGCCGTTTCGAGATCGAATCCGGCGACGACTGCGGCGGCAAGCGTGCCGAACGTCGCAATGACGTTCTCTTTTGCGATAAGTCCGGTTATAGCCGCCACGGCGAACACCCAGCCTGCCGCTATGCCGAGCTGCGAACCGAAGCCAAGCGGCGTGAATATCGGCTGTATGAGCATACCCAGACTGGCGAGCACGCTGCCGCCCATATTCTCGTCAGACTGATACTGCCAGCTC
>CASEMM010000052.1 GCA_949289095.1 uncultured Eubacteriales bacterium
CGAGTATACCGGCATTTCCGTATTGTATGCTGCCGAAGTTGTAATACACCGGGTTATACGCGCTCTCTTCCCAGAACGTGTTCACCGTTCTGCCGGAAGGATTGTATTCGCCCGTGAGCAGCTTGCCTATCGCGGTCGCGCCGTTTTCGCCTATATTGCCTATCCACATACAAGCGTCTATCCCCGGAATGTCTTCGAGGAACTGACACTGCATGGGGTTCGCCGTATTCATCAGTACGATAATTTTTTTGATCGTACCGCTGGTTTTAAGCTGAACGAGATTGTTCAGAACGTCCAGTTCGTTCGCGGCAAGCGAAAGCGCGTCGCCGAACTCATCGCTCGTGTAATTGGAACTGCTCGCTCTGCCGAGCACGGCGTCGAGAGGCTCGACGCCTCCCTTCATCGTGACGTCCATATACAGATCGAGCGCCTCGCCCGAGTTTCTGCCTATGACCATTACCGCGGCGTCGGCTTCCGCAGACTTGTTTGCGTGAAGCGAATTCCACGCAACGTCCTTGACCGGATATTGCGAAGTCTGATTGGAAGCGCCCATAAACGATTCGCCGTCGCGGTTGTTGTTTCCGCTCTTTCCCGAAACGGAATCCTTGCCGTTATCGCGATACCAGTTGTTCATCGTTTCGTCCACGCTGAGTCCCGCACCGGTCAGACCGTCGTACAGCGACACTCTGCGCGAAGGGATCACGCCGGATTCCACGCCGCCGGAGCCCTGTCCCATGTGAACGGAATAATACGAAGCCGCGCCGTAAAGCCGCACGCTGTCTCCGGAAGAGAGCGGAAGCGCGGGTTCGGTGACCTGATTCTGCCCGTCGTTATACGTCACTTCCTTGTTCTGCAAGAGTACCGCGCCCTCTTTCATCGCCTCTTCGATGATGTCGAGGGACGCATTATGTACTTCCGCCATGGTCTTGAATTTCGTGTTGTAATACATGTTGCCTTCCGCTCCGCCGCTGCCTATCTGCGTCTCTATGCCGAGAAGCGAGTTGATCTGCGACGCGTTGCCGAGAAGTATGGGCGACGCTATGAGCAGAACGACCATGATAAAGAACGTCACATGGAAGAGTATTTTGAATATGAGATTGCAATTTTTTATCGCTTTCATCTTTTTCTCCTTATGTTTACGCCGCGCTGTCCGCCGTCATGTCCGCGGCTGCCGCAGTCCCGGGTTTTCTGTTCTGCGGCAGATACATCGCCACCGAAGAGATAACGAAAGACAGTATTATGGACAGCATACTGAACCATACGCCGCCGGGCAGCGAGAAGAACGCGCCCATGCTGAATCCGCTGAAAAACTCCGTCGAGAAGTAATCGAGAAATCCGCCCGCGGAAACAAAGAACAGCAGACACAGCAGATCGCACGCCATAAGAACTATGGGAGCAAGCCTGCTCGTCTTGCGGAAGAGCGAGAGCGCGGGGAAAGCTATCAGCCCTATCACGCAGCATACGATAACGCCCGCGTTAAAAAGCTGATTAAGACCGATTGCAGGCAGCGTCGCATACGAGATCATCTGAGCAAGCGTCAGCGCCCACGCCGCAAGTCCCACAAAGCAGCCTATCCATTTGGTTTTTATGCATTCGAGAATATCGCTTCCGAGAGATGCGAAAAATCCTTTATTCGTATTTTCGTTCATATATCACTCCTTTACGCACCCACGGCGTCCATACCGGCTATTATAGCCCTGTCTGCGGTAACGGATATAGCGTCGAAATTAAACGGATTATTCTTCCCTATGCTGTTTCCGCTGGAAAACGACAACGTATTTATGCCGCGCACAAGTTCGATATCGATCTTTATATCGTACGGAGTAAAATATCCGCTTCCCTTGGGAACATTGATATTATCGGCCGCAGTTACAGTCTGACCGTTAAGTTCGAAAGCATAGCAGCTGCCGAAAGTCTGCGCAGACGTGCGCATGCAGACGCTTATCGTAAGTTCGACCGTCGCGTTTTCGGACGACGCAATCATGAAGTCCACTCGCATGTCGTTTTTCTGGAAATTCCGCAGGCAATTGCCGCCGCTGAGAAGTTCCGGATCGTAACCCGTTCCGGGATTTCCGACATTCGCGAAGAAAGGACTTTCGGCGGTCGGTTGCGTTGCTTTCTCCTCCTGCGTCAGAAGTTTTCCGTCCCAATACAGATCGGCGTCCTCCGCCTCGATCTTGACGGTATCGGTGAGTTTATCCGCATCGAGCGCGCCGTACACGTTGACATCGATCGTCTCGCGCACATCCGGATATACCTTGCTGACGACGTCTATCGTCTTTACGTCCTGCGTCATGGTGATCTGATCGGGTTCGTAAATTATATCGCCCTGACCGTTTACCATGAAACCGTACTCGGGAGCGGGAAGAT
>CASEMM010000053.1 GCA_949289095.1 uncultured Eubacteriales bacterium
CGACGGCGAAACGGATCTGTACTATCTGCAAACGCGGTATTACGATCCGACGACTGGCAGATTCGTCACGATAGACGGGATAGAATACGCGGACCCCGAAACGCTCAACGGACTGAACCTGTACGCATATTGCGGGAACAACCCCGTGATGAACGTGGATCCTACCGGTTGCGCTGCTTGGTGGGAGTGGCTGATCCTGGGATTTCTTACAGTGGCTGCTATAATCGGTGGAGTAGTAGCAACCGTATTTACGGGCGGTCTTGCCGGAGCGATTATAGCAGGTGCCGCTTTCGGATTCGCGTCGGGAGTTATAAATAGTGTTGTTTCCCAAGTGCAGACTGTCGGCTGGGAAAATGTTAATGCATTATCTGCCGGTATATCTGGAGTAGTAGGCGCAGGAGTAGGCGCTGTAAGCGGTGCAATTTCGTTCGGAATGGCTAATATTGGCAGTAATGTCGGTTCATTTATTGGAAATTATTTAAGCGCCGCATTAAAAGGAACTGTTTTTGCCGGGAAATTCGGAAGGTCTACTATTTCTTCAATATTTAAGACATTAGGAACAATAGGAGGAATTTCCACTGGGACATATGTCGGTGAAATTGTAGGCAATCAAATATTCGGACAAGAATATAATATTTCTGAAGATTGGCGAGGTACATTTATAAGCGGAATACTCGGTTGGATAATGGCATTTATACGATGGTTGGGATAACAGGTATCGCTTATACATTTAGTCAGGAAGTGCGCATGAAACATATCGATATAGCTGCTACATTGGAGAGGGGAAGATATTTTTCCGGAGCATATTTTGCATTGGTTTTTGTGCTGTTCGTATTATCGCTTGTGGCGTTTATAGGCATTGTAATCGTAATGGTACTACATGTAATCGGATTGATATATGAAAACTCCCCGTATGCACTCGGAGTGTTCATTGCGTTACTGTGTTTTGCGCTTATAATATTTGCATTCTCCTGTTATTATGTTATGCGAATTTTAAGTCATCGCAAATTTATTGAACAATGTTTGCCCGATACAATACGTTTATGTGCCGAAGTTAAGGAAATCGGTGAAAATCATTTACGAGGGCTTATAATTCGTGCCGTAAGCATTAAAGTGACATTCGTGTTTAATGACGAAGAACACATGAAAATAAGCGGAAAAATCGTTAATGGAAAGCAGAAAATATTATATGCCCAATGCTTTGAAAAATATTGCGGCAAGGTGATCGAAATTTTATACAGCCCGACTTTTGATGCGGTTTTATTTCCGGGATAAGTGCGGTAAGGCAGGAAGAGCCGATATGATCGATGTATCATATCGGCTCTTTGTTATGACGGTACAACCGTTGCGTTGTCGTATGGCGAAAACGGCATCGAGGAAATCGCATCGGGCGCGCAGATCACGCAGCTTCGCTACGATAACGACGGCAAAATCACGGATATAATCACAAAAGCGGGAAAAACGCTTGTCAAAAAGCGAAACGGCTCATATGCGGAATATGACGAGAATTGATTCATTTATACCGAAAATGTATGCAAATGCTCCGACGGGAAGCTGCGCGCATGCGTTCCGGGATCACGGTTTTCGGACTGCGGTCGGGGTCATTTGCCGTAAATTTCTTCGGCGATGCGGACGTCGGCGAGGGCGTCTTTGCAATAATAGTCCGCGCCTATGTCTGCCGCATAGTCCTCGGTGAGTACCGCGCCGCCCACCATAATGCGGCAATCGGGGCATTCACGGCGAAGGAGCGCTATCGTTTCCGCCATATTCGGCACGGTCGTCGTCATGAGCGCGGAAAGTCCGCACAGTTTTGCGCCGTGCTTTCTGACTGCCGCTGCGACGTCCTCGGGCGGTACGTTTTTACCGAGATCGATGACCTTATAGCCGTAATTTTCAAGTACCGTACACGCTATGTTTTTGCCTATGTCGTGTACGTCGCCCTTTACCGTTGCCATGACGATAACGCCTTTTGCCGCGGCAGCGGCAGGCATAGCCGCCCTTATGACCGTAAAACTCTCTTTTGCGCTGTCGGCGGACGCGAGCAGCTGGGGCAGAAACGCGCGTCCCGTTTCGTATGCGTCGCCTACGGCGGCGAGAGCGGGAATAAGCATGCCGTTTACGATGTCAAGCGGCGGCACGCCTTCGGCAAGTATGCGTTTGGTTTCGGCAGCGGACGGCAGTCCCCTGATTACGAGCGAGCGGAGATCTTCGCCGTCGGTAGCCGAAATGCCGCCGCGCCCGTGCGTTTCCGTCGTTTCTGTATTTGCGTCCGCATACTTCCGCGCCCATTCGGCACAGCCGTTGTCGCGGCAGACGAGTACGTTGAACGCCGCGATCGCCTGCATGTTTTCCGGCAGATTGGGATTAAGTATGGGCAGATCCAGTCCCGCCCACAGCGCTGCGGTGAGAAACGCCGTGTTGATCGGACGGCGCGCAGGCAGTCCGAACGAAATATTGCTCACGCCAAGCACCGTGCGCACGTCGTGTCTGCTCTTGATCGTTCGTATCGCTTCAAGCGTATGCAGCGCCTGCCGCTGCTCCGCGCCCACCGTCAGAGTCAGACAGTCGATATAAACGTCCCGCTCGGGAATTCCGTATTCCGCCGCGCGCGATATTATGCGCTCGGCGATCTCTACGCGCTCTTCCGCCGTTCCGGGCACGCCGCGTTCGTCTACCGTCAGCCCCACTACCGCCGCTCCGTATTTTGCGGCAAGCGGAAGCACTGCCGAGAGCGATTTCTCTTCTCCGCTGACGGAATTGATTATCGCTTTGCCGGGGTATATCCGCAGCGCGCCTTCCAATGCGGACGGATCGCTTGAATCTATCTGTAACGGAAGATCGACGACGCGGGCGACGCGCCGCACAAGTTCCGTAAGAACTTTTCTTTCGTCTATGCCGGGCAGCCCCGCGTTTATGTCAAGTATGTCCGCACCCGCTTCCGCCTGTTCGACCGCCTGGCGCGCGGCATATGAATAATCTCCGCCGAGCAGCGCCTCTTTCATGGCTTTTTTGCCGGTCGGATTGATGCGCTCGCCTATGACGCGTACGCGGTCGACGGTAACGTATTTCGTCGCGGAACATACCGCCGCCGCGGGAATGTATTTTGAAGGCGCGGGCGCGCGTCGGCGCGCCGCTGCCGCAAGCCGAGCCGTGTGTTCCGGCGTCGTGCCGCAGCATCCTCCGATTATGCGTACGCCGAGATCGATGAATTTTTCCGCGTATTCGGCAAATTCATCCGCGTCTACCGGATAATTCCCGTGCGAATCGGGCAGTCCGGCGTTCGGTTGAACGATGACGGGTTTGTCCGTCAGCGTGACGAGTTTTCCGACGACGGGCAGGAGTTCTTTCGGACCGAGAGAACAGTTTACTCCTATACAGTCCGCCAGCGGCGACGCTGCGAGCGCGAAACACTCAGCGCTCACTCCCGTGAACGTGCGCATGTCTTCCGCAAACGTCATCGTCGCAAGTACGGGCAGATCGGAGCATTCCCGTGCCGCAAGCAGCGCCGCACGCAGTTCCGTCATGTCGCTCATCGTTTCGATGAGTATTGCGTCGGCGTCGGCTCCCGCTCTGATAACGGCCGCGAACGAAGCGTATGCTTCTTCGAAAGTCATGTCGCCTGCGGGTTCCGCGAGCCTGCCCGTCGGTCCGACGTCCAAAGCGATGAATTTGTCCGGAGCGCTTTCACGGGCGAGGCGGACGGCGGCGCGTATCAGCTCTTCCGCGCGCTCTCCCGCTTTGAGCGGGTTTGCTCCGAACGTGTTCGCGGTAATGACGTCCGCTCCCGCCTCCGCATAGCGGCGGTGAATTTGCCGTATGACGTCGGGACGCTCGATATTGAGCCGCTCGGGGAGTGTGCCCGGATCTCCGACCGCACGCTGAAGCTCGGTGCCGAACGCTCCGTCGAACACCGTTATGCGGCTGTTTATAAAAGAGAGAAAGTCACTTTTTTTCATTGTTTTCTCCGTAAGTCTGTTCCGCTTTGCGGTAAGCGCAGTTCTTTGCGGCGCAGCGCATGCATTTGTCCGCCGTGTGGCGGGAAACATCTGCGGGCGAGTAACCGTCTGCAAGCACGCCCATGACCGCCGTCACCGATTTGCGCGGCATCAGCATTCCGCCCTCGCTCACATAGAGCCCGATCCTGCGCCGCGTGTCCAGGAGCCGGCATATATCGTTCTGATGGGAGAGGGGATAGTCTCCGTAACCGCACGAAAAACGCGCCGTCAGCGTGACGTTTTCGTCCCGCGCGAGTTTTTCGCACATTTCGTCCGCATAACTTTCTATGAGGCAGCTCGCCGCGGTATCCAGCAGTACGGCGCCCAGCGTATCGCCGCACACGAACGCTTTTTCCTCTTCCTTTTCCGCGCCTGAGCCTATCGTCGCAGCAAACAGATACGCCGCGCGGCATCCGCGCAGCAATGAATTAACGTCGCGGCTTTCCGGGTCGTAGCTGCCGATGCGATCGTCCGACACGTCGAAATGCCTGAATACGCAGCGCGGAGCCGAAACTCGTTCGGCAAGCGCAATCGCTTCTTCGATACGGCGGTCCGTGTATTCGCCGCCCGTACCGCCGCCGAGATAGCGCAGCATCTCTTTTCTGTCGACTTTCATCTGTTAACGCTCGCAAGCAGGGGCGCGACATTGCCGGTTATCGTGCGCGCGACGTAAGAATTGTTCATGACGTAGAGGTGTATGCCGCGTACGCCCGCGCTTAAAAGATCGGTTATCTGATCGGTGGCGTACGCGATGCCCGCAGCCATCAGCGACTCGGGATCGTCGTAAAACCGCGCTATCATGCGCGATATTTTTCCGGGCAGTTTTGCTCCCGAAAGTCCTATCGTTCTGTCGACGTGGCTCTTTTTGACGAGCGGCATGATCCCCGCCTGTACGGGTACGGTTATGCCTGCCTTGTCCAGACGCTCCGCGAAGCGGTAGAAATCTTCGTTGTCGTAAAACAGCTGCGTATTCAGATGAGTGACTCCGGCGTCTATCTTTTTTTTGAGATTTTCTATATCCTCTTCGGGCGATGCGCTTTCCGGATGGCATTCCGGATAGCATGCGCCGCCGAGATCGAAATTCCCCCGCGCGCGTATGAATGAGGCAAGATCGCTCGCGTGCCTGAAATCCTTCGATTCTTCGGCGCCCGGTACTCTGTCGCCTCGGAGCGCGAGTATGTTGGTTATGCCTGCTGCCGAAAGTTCTTTCAGCGACTTTTCCGTGTCCGCCGCCGATGAATTGATGCAGGTCAGATGTGCCAGAGGCTCTATGCCGAGGCTCTTTATTATGCCCGCGATTTCTGCCGTGCGCCTGTTGCCGGTGCCGCCCGCACCGCATGTGACGGAAATGTAATCGGGCGAAAGTTCCGCCAGCTCGGCAAGCGTCTTGTGAACTACGCTCATATCCGCCGTTGGTTTGGGAGGGAATACCTCGAACGACCACAGCGCTTTTTTCCTGTCGAACATTCCGGAGATTTTCATTCGCTTTCTCCTTTTACCTCGCTTTATTCTTACATTATATATTATCCGTGTCCGAAAAGCAAGCGGGGAGCGGAAAATTCCGCCGCTTATGACGATATATCCCGAAAGCGTTGCGCATGCCGCCGAAAATCCGGTACGCATGCGCTCCGCTTGAACGCGGCGGCGCGGCGGAAGAGAATTGCGAAAAAATTTATTAACCAAGGTTAAAAAAGTTGACAAAAAATTAACCGTGGTTTATAATCTTAACTGTTCGGAAAGCGGGAGCGCCCGCTGAAAGACGCAGAAAAATTTTTCAAGGAGAAGATATATGAAAAAAACAGCAAGAAAGGTGTGTGTTCTTGTCGTATGCTGCATTCTTGCGTTCGGCGCATGTGCGGCGATGCTTGCCGGATGCGGGGGAAACTTCGGCGCGGAGGGCAGCATTGAGCAGAGCGTACCCGAACTGACGGTGACGCAGGACGGGAGAACGGTCACCGCATCGGTGAAATACGGTAAGGAGAATACGGTATACCGTTTTACGTCGGCGGACGGCGGAGTGATTTCCGATTGGAGCGCGGTCAATACCGTTGACCTGCCCTCCGACGCATACGGAAAAGCGATCACCGTGCAGGCGAAATATGCCGGGGACGGCGTGCTTGCGGAGTCCGGCATTGCGGAAAAGACGATAACCGCCGGGTATGCGGACGGACTGTATACGGCGGAATTCTCGTTCCTCACGGTACTTCCGGAAGAGGGGGATACCGTGGGCGGCGAGGAGTTCACCGCGGAAGCTCTCGAACGGGCGAGTCTGCTGTACGAGGATTTCGTCGCAACCGCTGAAAGCAGCGCGCTCTCTTACGGCAGGGGGCTTTCCCTGCGCATAACGGGAGGGAAGTACAACGCGGACATTCCGGTGGAGCAGTCGTGCTATTATTTCCTTGCGGAGGCGGCGGATACCGCGTCGGATACGGATCTTGCGGAATATGACGTTGCGGACAAAATATACACATATAAAGCGGGAGTGACGAGCAGAATCAACAACACGTGGATATGGAGAGCGTGTTCGGACGATCTCACGTTTTCGTTCAAACTCTATGCCGATTCGCAGAACGGCATAGAAAGCCGTACCGAGATCCCCGGTTATATCGAACTGACAGTTTCGCCGACGGAACTTGTTTCTCCGTATGAGACGGGCGTGCTTGCCGACGGATATTACAGGGCGGAAACCATTGTGGAAAAGGCGGATTTATCCGATGTGTCCATGTCCAATCAGTTCAACGACGGCTGGTCGTATATCGTGGCGGAGAACGGTGAAATGACGCTTGTGCGCCAGCAGCAGATCCCGCTCAATTTCATGGCGAACGCGACCGATGACGAACCGGACGGCGCGATAGCGTCCGTCGACGACATGTCCAACAACGGCGCGGCACATTCTGCGGTGTACGGTATACGGCGGATGAAGGCGGGATTCGAACTGACTAACGACTATCTGCCTTACCGCACTTATTACGACGGAAGCCATAACCGGACCGCGGACGGAAAATACATAACCAAGTTCACCGAGATCCCCGTAACCAGCCTTACGGACGACTATTACGTCGAAGTGGACGTTGCGGGATATATGTTCAATATGAACCTCGGCAATCAGACGTGCGTGCTCAATATTCTCGAAGACACGATAGAACGCGTCGACAGCGTTCCGTTCGACACCGGCGACGACAAGTTTGAGGGTACGCCCGTTACGTTTGCCTACGAGGGCAGTGCTGAATTCGGATTCGTGTACGACAACGGGACGGAACCGGTATGGGTGCCGTTCGAACCCGGCAGTCCCGCACACTGGGAGGGATATGAGGACGACTACTACGTTCCTTACAGCGGCGCCGTGGAAGAAATGTATAAGGGCGGAATGTTCGACATACTGTTCGCGCTCCAGGGCGATGCCGACGAAACTACGGGGCTTATGGACGAGGACAATATGCTCGATACCGAGCTGATCGTCACGCCTTCCGTGACGGACGGCGTGCTCACGCTCAACGCGGAATATACCGTATATCTCACCGATACGTCCGCAGATCTGACGCTCTACCGTATGGATAACGTCAAGACGGGCGCGCTGGACGATTACTCCGGGCTCGTATCGGACAGCGTTCTCATAAGACTCGATCTCGGCAGCGCGCTTACGGGCGGGTACGCCGCCGGCGACGCCCTTCCGACGGCGGAAGACATGACTGCGTTATATCTCAAATATTCGATGTTCGGTTCGACGCCGACGCGCACATCCGCAGCGGTGACGATTGCGTTTGCGAGCGTAAGCGACAGCGGCGAGGAAACGGAATATTCCGGAGAAACGTTCGCGGCGGGCAGATACCGCATGCGGATAACCACGTCGGACGGCGCGGATCACACCGAAAACATGGTGCGCGATTTCGAGGTGAAGTGATATGAGAGCGCGCACGGTATGCCGCGTATGTGCGGCGGCGCTGATTGCTATGTGCATTATTGCCGTTTCCCCTGCGGGAAGCGGCTTAATGCGGTCACGGACGGCTGAAGCGGCGGACGGCGGATATGCGGCTCCCGTCATATCCCTCTCGCAGCCCTTTTCGGACAACGGCATGGCGACGGAAATGACTATGGACTACGGCGACACCGTGGACGTGCCCGAAGTCATTGCGACGTATAACGGCGAGAGGATAGAGGGCTATGTGACGGTCGAATATCTCGGCAGCGGCGGCTGGACGGAGATCGGACTCCCTGAGGACAGGAAGATAGTGCTCGGCAACGTCGAGGGCGAGGATTACAACCGCACGGCGATGTACGTTTTCACCTTCGGAGCGGAGGCGGACGGAAAACGGACGGAGGCGGTGTATACGGTATATGTAGGTCTGCAGCTGTATTTTACGGCGACGGGGGAACTGCATACTTTCGTCGGCGAGGAGACGGGCACGCCGACGTGTCTGGGGCAGTATTATTACCTTGACGGAACGCGCATGCGTTTCGTGCCGTTCGAACTGACTCGTGAGATAATATTCACGCCGACGGGCGGCGAGCCGCGGATCGTGAGCGATACGGACGTACTTCTGCCCGACGCTACGGGCGAGTATACTGTGACGTATTCCACGCCGGGAAAGATAGAGAGCGGCGGCGTGACGTATACGGGCGCGGGCGTTTCGGTGAGCAGGAGCGTGGCGGTGTATTCGGAACGCACCGATCCCCGCAGCGGCGGCGACGGCTTTTACGGCATGGGCTATTACGTCGGCGGCACGTCCGCCATCGGGCAGGGCATGGTCGCGTCCAGCTGCGATCCGGAAATAGGAATGAAAAAAGACGGGAACAGATATTACATATTGTTCACTCAGACGGCGGCGCAGTATATGTATAATCTCAAAATGAAGGTCGGCGGCAAGTCGCTCGGTATTCTCGTCGCGGAGGAAAGGACGGAGGGCGCGCAGTCGCTGCGCACGTTCGTCGTATCTCTCGACGAAACGAGCGTACAGGCGGAGATAGCCGTAAATATGTACATAGGTCCGATGAGCCGCGACGTCAATTTCACGATCGCTCTCGACCTTGCCAACGCATATCCGGCGGAATCCTTTCCGCTTCTCGAACGCGAGGAATACCCCGCGGCATACGTTCCCGAAATAAGCGCGTCCAGCGCGGAAATGTATGTTAAGACGGGCTCGGTCGTAACCGTTCCCGCGGCGACGGCGGATATGGGCGGCGAGAACTGCGAGGTGACTGCCGAGGTGTATTACGATCAGACGCTGCGGGAATATACGGAAGTGACGGACGGAACGTTCGTAGCGGCGAAAGAAGGAGTTTACGTCATAGTGTATACGGCGGAGACGACGGCGTATACGACGAGTACGGGCGCGCCGTCGCGTACGGAGTTCGAGCGGCTCGTGAACGTATCCGACGATTACGAACAGCCTGCTCCGGACGGAGGGAGCGGCGCTGCCGACGTCGGAGGAAATGCTTCCGCTCCGGATGACGGTGCGGGCGGCATAGGCGCCGGTATGATCGTATGCATCGCAGTCGGCGGCGCGCTCGCGCTCGGCGCGGTATGCGCATTCGTTTTTGCGTTAAGGAGAAGAAAAAAGTGAAAAGGATATATAAGTGTGCTGCCGCCTTGCTTGCGGCGGCAGCCGTTTTCGCGGCGTGCGCGCTGACGGGATGTTACGATCTCGGAACGGGCGCGGAAAAGGGTAGCCGCGTGATCGCCGGCGACGCGGTGACGCTGCGGCTGCTCGACGGTCTGGGCGTGGACGTGGTCGCAATAAGCGACGACGGCGCGGACGTCGCGGAAAAATACGCGGACGAGAGCGTTTATCCGCGCGTAGGTCTTGCGATGAATCCTGAATATGACAATATAAAGCTGCTCGATCCCAGCGAGTTCATAATGTCAGACGCAACGGAAGAGGCGTTCGGCAACATAGCCTCAAACCTCGCGCAGCGGAATATAAACTATATGCTGATGGACTACAACAGCGTGAACGGACTGAAAGGGAGTATAACCGCGCTCGGCGAGTATTTCGGCAGACAGGAGCGCGCCGCGGAAATGGTAGCGGAGCTGACTGCGGGGGAAACCGCGGTCAAAGAGCAGGTCGCCGCGCTGCCTTCCGCTCCGGAGTGCCTCGTGCTGTTCGGCGCTCCGCTCGGTTCGCCGTCCACGAGCATTTCCGTGGAAACGGACTATATGTTCGGCGGCAGCCTGGTCAGCTATACGGGCGCGGTCAACGTCGCGTCGGTCGCGTTTCCGGACGAAACGCGCGGCATGTTCCAGCCCACGGACTGGGATCCGATAATAGACGCCGATCCCGAATACATACTGTGCATAGCGCACGGCAGACCCGACGAAGTGTGGGACATGTATGACACGATATGGTCGAAGCCCCCGTACAGCTTTATGAGCGCGGTGCGGAACGGCAACGTGTACTATCTCGACAGCGACGTGATAAACGTCATCTGCACGTTCGATTACGTCGGATCCATGCAATACCTGCTCGATATATTCGCGGGCAGGATCGGGGCAAGCATATGAGCCTTACTAAGCGCGGCAGAAAAATAAGGGACGCGGCCGTATTTTCCGCGCTCTCCGCCGTTCTCATTGCGCTCGCGTTCGTGTCTCTGTGGCGGGGCAATTCGTCGGCGAACGTCGGCTTCGGCGAGATGATTGCGGGCATATTTACGGGTAAAAACGGTACGGTCAATCTCTTCATGCACTCGCGCGGTCCGCGCACTGCGGCTGCGATGCTCGGCGGAGCGTGTTTCGCGCTGTCGGGACTCATGCTGCAGTCGGCAACGGGCAGCCGCCTTGCGGAAGCAAGCGTGACGGGTATGGCGTCGTCGACGTATCTCGGACATTTCCTGTATGCGACGGTCATGCCCGCAAGCGCGGCGGCGCTCGCGTTTTCGCCGCTTGCCGCATGCGTCGTCGGCGGCGCGGTCACTGCGGGCGTGGTATATCTCAGCTGGAAGAGCGGACTGCGCACGAACCGTATGCTGCTCGTCGGCGGCGCGGTCAACTGCATGGCGATCATGATAATACTCACCGTATATCTGACGAGCGGCACCAACGCTTCTGCGGGGCTGAACGCGCTCGTGGGTAATCTCGGCAATCAGATAACGGGAGAGGATCTCATCGGCATGGCTGCGTGCGCGCTGGCAGGAACGGGCGCGTGTGTGTTCGTGTCGCCGACGTGCAACGTTCTCGCGCTGGGCGACAAGACGGCTTCGGGGCTGGGCGTGAACGTGACGCGCGCCAGGTTCGCGCTACTCGCGCTTTCGCTGTTTCTGTGTTCCGCCGCTACGTTCAAACTCGGACTGACGTCGTTCGTCGGATTGCTCTGCCCGCTCGTTTCGCGGAAGATATTCGGCACGGATCACAGGCGGCTCGTTCCCGCGTGCGCGCTGACTGGCGCGCTGCTCGTGCTCGGCTGCGACATGCTGTGCCGCCTCATGAGCACCGTCGTCGCCGTGCCGGTGGGCATAATAACGACGGTAGCGGGCGGGACGGTGTTCCTCGTACTGCTCGGAAGGAGCTTTTCAGGTGGAGATAAATAACGTCGTTTTTTCTTATGACAGACGCTGCCCGTTCATCGACGGACTGAACGCGGTCATCGAAAAGGGCAGAGTTACGGTAATCATCGGACCGAACGGATGCGGCAAGAGTACGCTGCTTTCTCTGCTGACGCGTCTTCGCAGACCCTCCGGCGGCAGCATAGTTCTCGACGGACGGGAGATAAACTCGGTCCGCGGCAGGGACTATGCGAAAAAAGTCGCCGGCGTGTATCAGATAAACGACGGCAACGCCGAAATAACCGCGGAGGAGTTCGTCGCGTTCGGAAGAACGCCCTACAAGGGCCGGTTTTCTCCGCTGTCCGACGGCGACCGCGCGATAATAGAGCGCGCGCTCCGCGAGACCGGACTTGCGGATATGCGGGATAAAAAGCTGTGCGATATGTCCGGAGGAGAGCGTCAGCGCGTGTATATCGCTACCGCTCTGTGCCAGCAGCCCGAAGTGCTTTTCCTCGACGAGCCGACGAGTTATCTCGATATGTACTATCAGCTCGAAGTGCTGAACATCGTTTCGCGCATAAACCGCGACGGCATAACCGTCGTGATGGTTTTGCACGACGTAAATCAGGCGCTCCGCTGCGCGGACAACGTCATCGTGATGAAGGACGGCGCCGTCGTCGCGGCGGGGGATGCGAAAACC